>JAUVQD010000054.1 GCA_030598355.1 Actinomycetes bacterium | reverse complement strand
TTCCCTTGTCTTTTGGGGCCAAACTTTGCGCGGCGTTCTTTATGACCTTTGCTCCGGCGCGTAATGCGGGCCTTAAATGTTTTTTCTTTAACTTCCCATCAAGCTTATTAAATGCCCGAGTTACGCGAGAAAAGCCCTTTAATTTGAAATCTATTTTTACCGCTGCCATCTTAAGCCGTCTGCTTTTCATCTATTTCAACATCGATAATTTCAAAGCATCCCCTATATTCAGGGTCTACAAAGGCAATAATGTTGAAAAATTTACCGTCAAATTTAAGCCTTGTCTCTGCTGTCAAACCGCCCTCATATTTCCTCATGGTTATTCTGTGGCTCAATTTACTTTCTGTCTGGCGGCCCTCTTCGCGCTCAATGCCGCTTATTGGGTTTACTTTGGCCCATACCGTCGCATCGGTTCCCCATGTACGAATGCTGCCGCCCTCTTCGTCGCGTGTCTCTGTATAGGTTTGAATCTCTACCCTGTGCCTGAATTTCCCAATACGATCAACCATTTTTAGAGAATCCTTTGAATCCGGTACTGATTGATAAGGGCCTGTAGAAGCTTAGGCACTTCTTTAGGGTCTTTCTCGTCAAAGCTTTCGCGGTGTTCGTATAGGTGCGTAAAATAAAGCTTTACGATCTGTTTATATTTCTCTGGTACGGCTGCGGCGTTTGCATATCCGGCGATAAATACAACTTCAACCGCGTTAATCTTGTTTCGTGTGGCGGGCCATGTTTTATCATAGGCTTCTATTATTCGTCCCGGGCCGTCGGCTGTTACGTCGCCTTCATACTCTGTTCCGGCTAGGGTTTGCTGATCACCATCCGTATCAATGTACTGAATGCTCGTAATTGAAACTAAGGGCGATTTCTGAACCTCGATATATGGCTTACCAATATTACAATCTAAATCTGAAGGGAAGCAATCCAAATAAAGCGTATACGTGCGCTGAACGAATGTGATATTTAATAAATCTTCAATGTAAGCTGTGGCAACTGTATTTAAGAGAGAAATAAGCGTGTCGTCGCCTGTTCCGTCGATCTTTGCAAACAGTTTTAACTCGGTGTCGGTGACTGTGACCGCCGGGGCGCTTCCTGTTTCTTTTAAGTTTGAATTTAGCTGAACCATCTATAAAAAATCTTTCCAAAAAAGAAGGGGCAGCCGGGAAGCCGCCCCCTCAAACTAATAGGCGTTATTAGTCAATTATTGCGCTAGGTGGTACGTCTTCACCATAACGGCCATCAAGGTAATACATTACGCTCGTAACGGCTGCTGTGGCGTCGGCTGTTCCAACGCGAATACAATCAAAGCCACCGTCAACATCCAAAGACGCGGCGGGGATTTCAATAACGTAAACCAGATTTTTATCGTTCACACTTGAAGGCGTGAATGTGTCTGATGTTACTGCTGTTTCTGCTAGGGCGTCGGCTGCACCTGTGTCGATGTTTTGAAACATCTTGGTGAAGCCTAGAGCCTTTTCACCAGTTCCAGCAACGGCTGTCGCTTGCTTCAGTGTGATCGCTCCACCTGTTGCAGTTCCGTTATCAATTGCGATAACTACCGTCAAGTGGTGATAATTCTTCATGCAAACATAATCCGGCGTACTGGTCGATGGATTAATTGGCGCTAGGCCCTGCACAATTTTTCTGTTTCCTACTAATCTTGATTTGCTACCCATTTGGATAACTCCTTTTTATAAAGGGGGGGAGCTTTTTCCACTCCCCCCGGATTTCAATTAATTACTGTTTACTAGGCTCTTACTGCCAAGCTTACGAATGGTGCAAGGGTGTTTGAACCGTTTGCAGGTGTCAAAGGCGCTGAAATTGAGCTTTGACCGTCTACGGCAAAAGTCCAACGAAAGGCAGTCTCAAGGTAATCGAATCTCAAGTGCATTGACATTGCAGATTCCACTCCACCGCGTACACCGGCAACATAAGAAGACATGTCAGCTAAGATAATGTCGCCTTCGGTTCCAAGTGTGGCGCAATACTCAAGAGGAACGATAGGCAAGCCTTTAAGCGTTCCAATTTGACCAGAAGCCAAACCTTGAGGACCACGAAACAATGGTTGTCCGTTTGAAGTCTCAAGGCTTTCAAGAGAAGGGATAATATCCTGATTAACAAACCAAACGGCATTTGCAAGCTGTCTAGCAGGGAATCTTGATACCATGTCGTCAATATTTCGAGCAACAATAGTCGTCGCCGCCTGACCTGATACTTTGGCCTGACTTACTTTGCCAGTTCCGGTGATAATGCCCAAAGGCTGACCGGCACCAGTACCGTTGATAATAGCGTTACCTGTCAACCAATTGATTTCGTCAACGGCTGCGCGGGTGATCAACTGATTAAGAGCAATTCCGCTAGTTTTCAAAAGCTTATCGGTCACATAGGTCAAAACTGCAAGCTCTTGAGGCTCTAGTTTGATCTGACGGAACTTAGGCTTTGAACTAGTGATTTGATCAGCTTCAGATAGCCAATATCCACGGGTTCCACCGTAACGGCTTCCTGTGGCGCGGCTTGATTCGTCCACACCTGGAATAGTCAAGCTTTCGCCTTCTACTGTAAAGGTGTTCGCACGGCCTAAGAGGCTATCGGGTGAGTCAAGCATAGTACCCATAATTGAATCTGAAAACGCTGAAGGTACGGTATAACCGCCCTCATGTGGTGTTCCGGCATTCAAACCAGTAGCGGCGGCCTTCTCTGCGATGTGCAAAAGACGGCTATCGGCTGGCGTTACAATGTTGGGGTGATTTGCTGCATAAGTCGCCATAGCAAATTCGCCAATGTCGGCAAATCCTGCTTTCGCGTCGTTTTCAATAACCGGCGTTACTTCAACACTGGCCAAACTTGCGGCCTCTTGAGTACGTGAAGGTGCTGGAACGCTCAAACCGTTCAAACGGTCTAAAGTCGCCTTGCTGCTGGCCGCTTCTTCTTCAAGGCGTTTTTCTTCGCCGTCAATTTCAACATTCAAAGCATCGGCTTCATTTAGAAGGTCGTTGATTTCAACATTAAGTGCTGCGTCGGCTGAAGCTTTAAATTCTTCGCCCTTCTTTTTTGCTAGGTCGATAAGGCTGTTATATTTGGCCTTCATTTCTTTTAAATTCATCTGAGAATCTTTCTTTTTAGTTGATTTAAGGCAAATATCGCGCTCTAAGCGTAAAATTACGGCGTTAAATCATTAATTCATAATTTAAGGGGTGTCTTAAAGGGCTATGCCTTTTGGGGGTTCGCTGATAACGGCTGTGCGTCATCTGCTTTTAGAATGGTATCGAAATGAGTATGGCTAAGTCAAATTTTTCTTGATCTAGCCAATCTCAAGCGGGTCATAGTGGCGTTGTCGCTGGAGTCTTCATCGGGGGCGTTCAATGCTTCCAACTCGGCCAAAGCTTCGTCAAAAGTCTTGATTTCGTCGATGAGGCCCAATGACTGAGCCTTTGCTGCAAGCTCAAACCCACCATCAAAAAGGCTTTCTACCTTTTCTTCGTCAAATCCTCGGCCCTCCATAACTGCGGCCATAAAAAATTTGTTCAGTTCGTTTACCCGGCGTTGTAAAAATGCCTGTTGGTCTTTGGTGATCTCTGTACCGGGTTCGCCCATGCCTTTGAATTTGCCTGTACTGAATACCATTGTTTTAATGCCCTCTTTTTTGAATTGCTCCGAAAAATCCATAACTGTGAGCATTGTTCCGAGGCTTCCAATGGTTGACATAGGATCGGCTGATATCTTTTGCGACTGTGAACCTACCCAATACGCCGCGCTGGCCATTACACCGTCAACGAAAGTATGAATGGGCTTAACTGCTGAAAAATCCGATACGGCTTGAGCTAGGGCATTAGTTCCGTCAACGTGACCGCCTCCGCTATCAATATGAAGGAGGATTGACTTAACTTCGGGGTCTGTCTGAGCTGCTTTGATGACCTTACGGGCTAATGTGGTCGAGGTGCCGCCAAAACTTGACGCGTTCTTCATCATCATTCCGCTTATGGGTACGATTAGAGTCCCGCTTGCTGTTTGGCTTGTTTCTACTTCGCCAAGCTCAATGCCGCCCTGATTCGCTTCAATAACAACGGTTTCAGACAAAACAAGGCTCTTAAATTGGTCAAAAAGCATCTGCTCCATACAATAAACGCCTAAATGTCTCATAAAACATTTGCCATTGTGTCCGATTTTAGTCATTTTGAGCCTCTTTCTTTACTGTTTGACCGATATTATTAACCACATTTAAGGCCAATTTCTCGCGTTCTTTCTCAATATCTGCCGATTTATAGCCGTTTTCCGCATACTCTTTGTACATCAATTCGGCTTTTTCTCGGCCTTCTGCTGCGTAATTATCCGCGAAATCACTTAAAAATCCAAATTCTAGGATATGGCCCTCGCTTTTGAAGGTCTTAACGAATACCTGACAAGCCGGGGAAAATGCCGCTTTCATCTCGTCGGCCTGTGTTCTGAAAAATTTCTCTGACCATCTGGCGAAATCAATTCGCCGGTCTTTCTTGCTTTCTATATTCGCTTTCAGGGCATTCTCTTCTTTTATAACGTTTCTTTCGGCTGCTGCTTCGAATAGTGGTAAATAATTCGCCCTATGTGCTTCAAAGGCTTCCAACGGGGTTATCTGGGCCTCAATTGCTGGCGCGGGCTGATCAGCTTTGAAATCCTCGATCATTTCTACATGGGCCATAGCTGCGGGGCTTGCGCTGTTGTCTGCCACGGCCTCGCCTGTTGATATCCGTTTGGCTGTGCTCATATTCAATTGCATATAGTAGTCATCCATTTCAGGCTTGCCGGTTTCGCGGTTCATGCCTTCGGAGTCTCTAATCTGGTTCGGGGTCATTGATGCCGTATTGAATAGCGTTCTATAAACTTCTGATCTAGTTTTTGAATCACCCAATGACAAGGCGCTAAATTCAAACTGAGCAAAAAAGCCTGAATCTCTGGGAAATAACTTATAAGTCAATTCCATATGCCAACGGCGCATCCAAGGCGCCAACGTGTCACGGTTGTATTCGATATTCTGTTCTTCAATGTTTCCAAACGTCGCCGCGTCCATGCTTGCAATCTTATGCGGGGGGATTCTTAAAATCCTGGCCACGACAATCGCGTGATATCTTCTAGTCTCGATTAACTGTGATTTTTCTGGGTCTGTGGCAATCGCTGTAAACTTCGTACCGGCTTCCAATATTGCCAAGCCATGAGCATTTTTCGCGCCCTTGTGTAATTTGGCCCAATCCTTACGAAGTCGCGCATATGCCTTGTCAGATAATTCGCCCGCGTTTTCTAATACGCCGGTTAATGTCGTTCCGTTGCCAAAAAATGCCGCGCTGAATTTATCTGCCGCCATGCCAATATAAAGAGCCTCGGCCACAAGAGCATAAATTGAATACCCTACGATACCATCATCTCCAAGCCCTTTAATATGAATCATATCCTCGGCTGGCAACATGATCGCCTTCATCTGTTTGCCATTCATCCTAAAGCTGGATTTAATCTCGTACCAAAGGCTCGTACCGCCCGTATCCTCGTCTTCTCTAAAGAACGGGGTCACTCTGGAAGGGTGGATAATGTGCATCTCTACGGGATTATTCGCGCCATCTCGCACAATTTCCGCGTATCCGTTGCCGCCGTTTATCGCGTGGTGTGTTAATGTTTGATAAAAATCTTGGCTTGATACGTTCTTATTGGCCCTGAAGTGAACCATGTACTGCGCTTTGTGCTTGATCTTCTTCTCTTTGCCGCCGCCTTCTAGTGACTTGTATATGTCCATAGGGAGCTTGGCCACATCTTCAGATATGTTTTTGACTGCTGCTAAATATTCGGGGTTTCTTAGAACTGAAACAGCCGTAACCGCTTCACCTGATGCCGTCTTTGAACCTGTGTTTAACGCATCTATTAGCCATGCTGAAGGGTTTTGAAGGTCTGAAACTCCCCCGCTTGCTGATGCCTTATACAAACCAAAAGAAGCCTTTTCGGCCAAATTGCCTAATATACCGCCCATTTACTACGCCGCCTTATGTTTATTTTTAGGGTTCGCCCGTTCAGATTCTATATACATATATGGATATAATACAACATAGGCAACGACAAACGAAATTTTTAAGCTTTGTAGGGGCTACTCGTCCTCATCATAATCATCGTCGTCATCTTCTAATAAATCCTCGTCGCTTAGATCGATGACTCTTAGGCCCCTGTTTTCGTATGGGTTCGGGTTTGCTGCTGCCTCAACTACATAATTCCCGTAGGCCATTGCCACCGCCACCACACCGTCGATTTTATCGCTTGACTTCTGCTTATCCGGTTTGATATTGCTGGCCGGGTCGCTTTGCGTGACCGCGTTTGACATTTGCCACCGCATCACCGGGCTGCCGTTGTGTTTCAATTTGTGGCCCGCTATCTCTGCCTCTAGTTTTTTACATGGCTCTGAAAAGGATTTATAACCCTGTCTAAATTCCAACATCTCCAAGCCTTCTTTAGATAAGTTAATGGCCGTCTGTGTGGCTCCCCACGGGTCAAAGGCTATTGACTTGATCTTATACAGGCCCGCCACCTCTTCAATTTTTGCCTCCACGAAAGCATAATCAACACGGTTCCCCGTCGTCGTTTCAAGGTGGCCCTCTTCCTCCCAACGCACATAAGGTACTTTATCAATCTTTGATCGCTCTGCCGCCGTATCCCCTGGTATCCAAAACCATTGTAAAATAGCGTTGAACTTAGGGAAATACAGGGCAAAGGCCGTCGTGTCAATCGTCGAGGATAAGTCTAGGCCGCCGTAACAATCCTCGTTTCTCAACAATTCCATAAATTCAGGGCTGAAATCTTGGGCGCATGCATCCCAGTGACTTATATCAATCCACTTACTCGCCCTCTGTGTAACGGTATTTAATTTCAACCGTCTAAAGTTTGCCCTAAAACTAGGCTCATTCTTAGCTTTCAAATACTGCCGCTTGAAGTCGTCAACCTTTACGCTCACTCCCCAATTAGGATTTGCTTTCTCCCAATTTTTCGGATCGTGCCAATCTTCATCTTTTTTCAACTCGTAGATAATTGGTAAAAATTCAGGGTCTTTGAAAATCTTGTCTCTGACCTTACAAGCATAATCGTATTTTGTATTGCATACGCTTACCCTGTCTTCGTCGGCTGTGGTCATATAAATAATCAAAGGCTCTCGACGGGCACCGGTTCCCGTTTCAATTGTCTCCGATAACTCGGCTGAACCTGCAGCGTGTAATTCGTCGTATAAAGCCAAGTGAACCGAAAACCCGTGTTTCGATTTGGCGTCTGCTGTAATCGGTTTGAAGAAACTGCCCATCGTGTCCATCGTGATTGACTTCTTATAAACCCTCACGCATTCGTCTAATTCGGGGTTTGCCTCGATCATCTGCTTGGCCACGTTCCAGACAATCATTGCCTGATCTTCGTTCGCTGCTGCACAATAACACTCGGCCCCCGGTTCCCCATCGCAGAAAAAAACATAATTGCCAATACCGCCGATAAGCTCCGTCTTGCCGTTTTTTCGTGGAACGTAGAAGAATATTTCCCTGTATCGACGTGTATCGTCTTTGACTTTGCGCCATCCGAACGTATATGCTACAACGGCTTTCTGCCAATTGCCAAGAATAAAAGGCGTGCCCATCCACTCGCCCTTAGTGAATGTCAGATATTCTGGGAAAAAATCGATAGCCTCCTGGGCCTTTTCCTCGTCGAAGTAATAAACCGCCTCGCCTGTGATCGGGTCGTTTGCGTCATCATAAGGATCGTAATCGGGGATTAACTTAATGATTTCAGTTAGGGGGATTTCTGCCGTTGCTGTGGTCAC
>JAUVQD010000140.1 GCA_030598355.1 Actinomycetes bacterium | reverse complement strand
CGTTTTGCTGACTATAATTTTCCCTATGAAGCGGCTATGTCACGGTCGCCCTCGGTAATCAGATATTTGGCGGGCACTGAACAGAGTTCGTTTACCTTATTGCTGCTGAAGACCACGGTTTTTGCCGCCATACCGGCCGACGATCCGGAGGCCAAGATAGATAAATATACTGGCATGAGGGAGGCACTTTTAGAGAAGTTCGATGAGCTGGGAAAAATTCCACACAAAAAGAAGCCGAAATTTGTCTTTGCCCACATGCTTATTCCTCATGAACCATATCTTTTCAATGAGCGCGGCGAACAACTTGGCCCGGAGGAAGTTGCGAAATTTACCGAGGAAGAAAATTATGTAAGTTACGTAAAGTTCGCCAATAAGAAGATCAAGAATCTCATTGAAGAGATAATCGCCAACTCTGAAAGACCGCCGATCATAATTATCCAGGCTGACGAAGGTTTTACGCCTTCGCTACGATTCAAGGAAGAAGGAGCCCACGAAAAGCAATCACTATGGTACGGACGAAGCGCCGATGATCTTAAATTGCACTTGAGTATATTGAACGCGTATTACTTGCCCGGGTTTGACCAGTCCAAGTTGTATAAATCTGTTTCACCGGTCAATTCATTTAGGCTGGTTTTTAACCATTACTTTGGCACCAAATATCCGCTGCTGGAGGATGAGACCTTTCTCTATGATAAGAAGCTCAAAAAGTGGACCAAAATCACGGATAAAGCAAAATAAAGTAACTTTCCCCGCAAGCTCTCGCCGGCAAGGCAAAGAAAGGTAAATACAGAACTGAAGTATATTATTAGTGCTCAATTAGAGGGAGAACGTATGAAGGCTGTTGTCTGGACAAAATATGGATCGCCCGATGTTCTACAGCTCAAAGACGTAGAAAAGCCTGTTCCAAAAGATAATGAAGTTCTAATAAGAATATATGCGGCAACAGTTACAGCAGGGGACTGTGAGCTTCGAAGCCTCAAATTTCCTCTTGGGTTGCGTCTCCCTATGCAGCTATATGTGGGACTTAGAAAACCTAGACGAGTAACGATACTAGGGCAGGAGCTGGCGGGGGAAATTGAGTCAGCAGGCAAAGACGTAAAACTATTTAGGAAAGGCGACCAAGTTTTTGCCGCCACAGGTTTCGTTTTTGGCGCGTATGCCGATTATGTCTGTCTGCCCGAAAAAGGGGTGGTGGCAAAGAAACCGGCCAATATGAGTTATGAGGAGGCCGCCGCTGTTCCCACCGGCGGACTTAATGCCCTGTATTTTCTCAGGAAGGTAAACATCCAAAGCGGACAAAAGGTCTTGATAAATGGTGCGGGTGGGAGCATAGGCACTTTTGCGACACAACTTGCCAAGTCATTCGGGGCTGAAGTGACTGCCGTGGACAGCACTAGGAAATTGGAGATGCTGCGCTCCATTGGCGCAGATCACGTCATTGATTACACACAAGAAGATTTCACCAAAAGAGGTGAGGCCTTTGATGTCATCTTTGACGTGGTAGGAAAGAGTTCGTTTTCGGGCTGCATAAGATCGCTAAAGGAAAAAGGAATCTATCTTTCAGCCAATCCATCGTTGTCACGAGGTATTCGGGGGCTGTGGACTTCAATGAGAAGCGGTAAGAAGGTTATGGGTGGAGTCGCTTCATATGAGGCGGAAGATCTGGTCCTCCTAAAGGAGCTTATTGAGGCGGGGAAGATAAGCTCGGAGATAGATAGACGTTATCCGCTGGAAGAGACCGCCGAGGCCCACAGATATGTCGACACAGGACAGAAAAAGGGAAACGTAGTCATAATCGTGGAGCATGACAACTTCTTATGAAAGCGATCGTATGCACAAAATACGGGCCTCCGGATGTTCTCCAATTCAGAGAAGTAGCAAAGCCTGCTCCCAAGGACAATGAAGCACTAGTAAAAGTTCATGCGACATCACTCAATGCCGCTGACCTGGAAGCCCTGAAGGGTATGTTCGTGGTCCGCTTCACGGGGCCCTTAAAACCAGGGAGCTCTTCGGCTTCGGGCGCTCAGTCACTCAATACCTTTTTCCCCCGTTCGCTTGGACGATTTGTTATGCCATAAATGAGTCAACCGTAAACTCATTCAGGCGCGCGAACACCTGATTCTTACAGAGCTTATTTGAAGCAATGACTGGATGAAGGATTGGCGGCTTGGGCGCGTTAAGCTAATGTCGCAGATGTCCTCGGCAAAGGCGCAATGAATGTGCCTAGAGGGGAGTTGATATGTTCAGTTTTTTAGTAGTGTCCGTCTATCGAAATAAAACCGTTGGCCTCAGAAACTTCAAGGTCGTGACCTTTTAGTGTCCCAAGGTTGGTTCCGCCAACGGATGCATCTTCGCTAAAGCTTTCGTCCGTTGCCAGCTGCGCTCCGTTAAACTCGATTGGCGTTCTGGGGCTAACCGTACCGTTGCCTTGGATGTTGAAAATCGCTGAAAATGGAACTCTCATAAGCAATCCCTTCTACTCTAGAAGACACAACATATAGCGCACTGAGACAATCTAATACCATATAGTGCATACTGTCAATCGTCTGGCTCCTATCAAATAACGATGTCACCTGCATAGATGTACTTGAGGAGTGTCAATTTTCTAATAGACCGCTCGGAAGCCAACCAAAAACGCGAACAACAAACACAAGCAACAGGAAACGAAAACCTTTGTTGCTCATGTTTGCCTCTAATGGTTTTTGACAACCAAGCGCCAAACCAGTATGTTCAAAAAGAACGGGGGTCCTTCTGGCTATGGCTCGTAGACGAAGAGATTTCACAGATAGAGTGCTGGTCATCCTGACAGTCCTGGTCTTGTTGGCAGCGTTCGCTGTCGTGCTGGCTGCCGTCTACCCTGAGGCTGTCAGGGACGTTGTCGCACCCGTATCTGATCCTTACAGCTACCCATAACCGTTGGACCCGCTACTTCTCAAGCCCAGATGTATTGTTTAGCAGTTCGCGTGCTTTTTTCGCCTGATCCTTTGGGACTTGAATCTCTATCGACCCAAGCTCGCCGACTCCGAAGATATTCACCTGCGCTTCGTTCGGCACAGTATTTTCGATACCCTCTGAATCCAAGACAGATTTAGCTACGGCGATGGCCCCGGGGTTCGGGCTGGAGAATACCTCTACAAACTCCATTATTTCGTCACCTACGCAGCCTGTCCGGGTCGATTGCGTTGACCCAGTCGACTTTCTACAGCGGCGGCCATGTCGGTCGTCATCCAGACTCCGGCCCACATTTTGGTGATTTTTCCGTCCTTACAGTCGTAGATTTCTATCGATGGTATCGCGTACTCTTTTCCGGTCGGCTCCATTCCCATCAAGCCCTTCGTCATCGTTCCGTGTTCGATAAATCTGGTAACGACTTTGTCGCCTTCGGCTATCAGATCTTTAAGTTCGAGATTGACGTCGGGGAAAGAATGGACGAGCTCTTCCATAAATCCGCCCACGGCGGTCTTATCCATAGTTTCGCCCGTCCAGAAGACGACCTCGCAATCGGGAGCGAGGGCGTCGAAGAAAGCGCTGTAATTACCTTTGTTAAACTCTTCGACTATCTGACGTACGATTTTCTTATTCTCTTCAGCTGACATATGAATCATCTCCCGTAGTTTTTACGATATTCTTATGGGTTCTACCCACTCTTAAATACTTTAGCCGCGTGACCTGCTCTTAGGCGCCACCAACCTGACGGGATCAGGTCGCCGTGATAGGATTGACCCGATGATATTCCTTCCATTCATGGGCAAGATCATCGCATTAGTGTCTGCCGCCGGCATTGGCCTGGTGCAAGGCGCCTTGTTTTTTGGAGACACCGGGCCGGGCGAGACAATGGCAACGCGTTTATTGATCGCCGTGCCTCTGGCAATGATCGGCGGGGTGATCTTCGGCTACAATTTCAAGCGCCTCTGGTTTCTTGCCGGCGTGAACGCTTGGATCCCGGCGCTCTTTATCGTATTCAGTCTGGCGGAATTGGGAAGCGGGACCGTCGAGCCGACCGAACTGGCAATTCTGGCAGCGCCTTTGCTGGCCTCTATCATGGCGGGATGGTTCGGCGCCAAGCTGAAAACCATCAGAAACTTTATCGTTTTGGTCGCTGCGCTTGCGGTCGGCTCTGGAGCACTAGCAGTCGTTGGCGGCTACTTGGGCATCAGTCCGGTCTGAGAAAGGACTCGGCCTATCTCTTGCTCTGCGTGAAGATCGGGCGACCCAGGACTCTGGGCTCTTCAGCTACCCGACGCCGAAAGACATCAGCCAGGGCTGGGTGGTCTTGAACCCGGAAAGTGTCCATAAAGTTCACTTCGCCGTTGTTCCACCAGGTGAACCCGATAACATTTGGCCAACGCCCGGCAATCATATGATTGAAGGCCCGTTGGGTCCAATTCGCTTGGTTGATGAGAGGGTTCCCGAAGACGACTCCCATTTCTGAGACGATTACCGGCTTATTTGGAGCTAGCCGCTGCACTCTCCCATAGATAAAATCCATGGCCTGAGGGAATTGGG
>JAUVQD010000083.1 GCA_030598355.1 Actinomycetes bacterium | reverse complement strand
AGGTTGCGTCGATAGATATTATTCCTCTGTTCTGCAATTTTCAATTCTGCCCTCTGTTCCAGATCTGACATTTTGAACCGGAAAATTACCAACTTTACGATAAGGAATCTTATTAGAATGCGTTCTGTGATATATCCAATGACCTAGATACATTTAGAAATGCTGCGGTTTCTTCAACAGTATAAAGGCGATTCAATCTTGCCCCTGTTTTTCCGCCGTCCAACTGTTTGCAAGAGCTGAAAACTAGACGCAGGTTTCGAGGAACTTAAATCTCTTGTTGAGTCAGAAGACACATATCTTCCTCGGAAATCTTGCACTTACCATGCACTTATAAGAAAGGCCTGGAACCATGTTATTAGCATTACTAGCCCTCTGACCTTGAGCCGACGCGCGGATTTGAACCGCGGACCTGCTCATTACGAGTGAGCTGCTCTTCCAACTGAGCTACGTCGGCGCAAACTATCTGTCTTTCTCTTTATTCCTTAGATTCCTCAGATGTGGCTTCGTCTTCGGCCAGCATCTCTTTGATCTCTTCCTTTTCAGCAGGGGCTGCTTTGTCTTTAACTTCCTTTATCTCTTTTTTTTGTTCGGTTTCTTTTGTCTCTTTGCGCCTGCCGCCTTTTTTCGGGTTTACGGTTTTTGTAATGTCTTTGATGTCAATTTCAAACCTTTTGCCAGTCTCATCTTCTTGGATTCTGACTCGCTCTTTAACGGCGTTCATATCGAGGACGCACCCTTTATGACCGTTGCAGGTCTCGACACATGCGCCTCTTTTCGGGGCGCGCTTTCTAAAGTCTTTGTAGGCTTCAAACTCGTATCTCAAACAACACATAAGCCGGCCGCAAACACCGGAAATCTTTTGCGGGTTGAGCGGCAGAAATTGCTCCTTGGCCATTCTAATTGAGATGGGATTGAGATCGCTCAGGAACATTGTGCAACAAAGGTCTTTTCCGCAAATCCCCATGCCGCCGATCATGCGGGCTTTGTCTCTGACCCCGATCTGTCTTAATTCAATGCGAGTCTTAAAATGCGAAGCTAAGTCTTTTACAAGCTCCCTGAAATCAACCCGGTTCTCAGCGGTAAAATAGAAGGCCATCTTTGAGCCGTCAAATATCTGCTCTACCCTGACCAGTTTCATCGGTAATTTGTGTTCGGCTATCTTCTCTTCGCCAACGTGGAAGGCTTCATCTTCCTTGGCGCTGTTCCGTGCTGCTCTCTCGAGATCATCAACGTTGGCTTTGCGTACCACTTTTTTTAGCGGACGCTTTACTTTTTCTTCTTCAACTTCCCGGGCACTCGAGGTAATCTCGCCTATCTCCATGCCCTCCGTTGTTTTCAGGATAACTTGATCACCGACAGCCAATGCCAGCTTGCCGGGATTAAAACTATATGTCTTGCCGCGCCTTCTAAACGCGACTTCTATTACGGTTGGCATCTATACCACAGCCTCCAAAGTGAAAAATAGATTCTCAAACGCCAAGAGCGGGTTGACGTTTTGCTCAATTCGTTGCTTGGCCTCATTGATATTGGCCAATGCCGACGTCAGTTGAGCGCGTTCAATCTTAGCACTCTTGAGCTCAAAGTTTAAATCAGTATTAGCTATGAACTTTTCGTCCGCGTTTTCCTTCAGCACTAGCAGATCTCTATATATAGAAGCGATCAAAACCAGCGCCTGTTGATAACACCTGTGCTCAAGGCGAGCGCGTTCCCGATGGTGCCTTGTCTCTAAATTACGCTTCATTGACGCAGCGCCCCTTGACCCTTCGACAAACGACAATACCTCTTTAACCTCTATTTCCTGGTCTTTTTTGATTTTAGCTGTTCTTTTCTTAGCCGCCTTTACCAATATCGACGCCAGCTCGACTGAGCGCGCGGTGTCGGGCTTCTCGGCGACTATCACATCAACCATGGTCTTTCTGACCTTAAGAAGGCCGGATGAAGCTATTTCCATCGCTTCGCCAACCATGCCGCCGGATAACATAACGGCCAGATCAGCTTTGTCTTTAGAAATCTTCAAATCATTGATTAATATATCTCTGACAACTTCACCTTTAAGAGCGGAAAAGTTAACTCTTTGGCACCTTGATGAAATGGTTGATAGAACGTTGTTCATGTCAGAGGCGACCAAGATAAAAACAACGCGCTCAGGCGGCTCCTCAAGCACTTTTAAAAGAGCATTGGCGGCTATAGGGAGCATCTTGTGGGCGTCGTCAATGATGATCACTCTGTAGCCGTTGTTTTGTTTGGTCAGGTGTATTTTTTTAATGAGATCAGTAACTTGCTTCAAGAGAATGGTTTGGGTGCCTTCCGGCGCTATGTAGTGAAAATCGGGATGGGTCAGGTTTTTAATACCGCGACATGAAACACAACTGCCACAGGCCTGCTCACAATTTATCGCAGCCGCGAAAGTAGCTGCCGTCTTCGCCTTGCCGACGCCACGCGGGCCACAGAATAGATACGCGTGAGTCAACCGCTTTTTATCAATTGCTCTGCGAAGCAGATTGACTGTCTTATCGTGACCCTTTATCTGCTCCCAGAGGGAACTATCTTTCATCTTCTACAATTCTAATAAATTATGCGCAACAAAACCAGGATAGAATCGGGGACGTAGCCGCAACAAACGCAACCAACGTCCCTTAGAATAGTTTTCTGACGGCGTCGATGACTTGTTGATGGATACGGTCGATGGGGTCGCGGCCGTCGATAAGGACGAAACGCTCAGCGTATTTTACAGCCAGATCTTCGTAGCCGGCTTCGATCATTCGGTGAAAATCGAGACTTTCCTGCTCTAATCTATCGGAATTTCTCTCGACGGTCCTTCCCAGGCCGAGCTCGGCTGAAATCCGAAAAAGGAAGGTTAGATCCGGCATTTTCCCATCCATCGCCCACTCGTTTATTGATAATACTGTTTGAAAATCCAGACCTCTCCCATAGGATTGATAGGCCAGGGATGAGTCTATAAACCTATCACACAGGACAGTCCGGCCCGACTCAAGTGCAGGCTTTATCGTCTCATTCATAAGCTGGGCGCGACTGGCTGAATATAGCAATGCTTCAGTCACGGCGGTCATTTCTTTTAGCTCGGGGTCAAGAAGGATCTCGCGCAGCTTATCCCCGATGGCGGTGCCGCCCGGCTCCCTGGTTACGACAACTTGCCGGTGTTGACGCAAAAACCAATTGTGGATCATCTTGACCTGGGTAGACTTACCACATCCTTCAACACCCTCAAATGTTATGAAATGTCCGGCCAAAGAGCGCTCCTTCCGTTTGCGTCGATACCAACCACAAGTGGAAAGTTTTCCACTTCGAGCAAGTGTATAGCCTCGGGCCCAAGATCACCGAAAGCCACAACTTCAGATTTTCTGACAAAATCAGAGAGATAGGCCGCCGCCCCGCCCGTAGCCACAAAGTAGACAGCTCCTTCAGCCTTCATGGATTCGATAACCTCAATCGATCTCGGACCTTTGCCGATCATCGCTTTTACTCCATATTCCAAAAGAGCGGGAGTAAATTTATCCATGCGAGAGGCGGTTGTCGGCCCGATTGATCCGGTGACCGCCCCAGCTGGTGTTGGAGCCGGGCCGGCGTAAAAGATTGTCTGGCCCATGAGCTCAACGGGAAGCGGTCGATTCTCTGACAAGGCCTCAATAAGTCGTTTGTGCGCCTGATCTCTCGCTGTGTAGATTTGGCCACTCAGCGCGACAGTGTCGCCGGCCACTAAATTATCTATCACCTTTTGGTCGAGAGGCGAGGTGATCGTTTTCATATGCTAAGCCTCGCTGTCGCTCCACGGAGCTGATTACACGATATATTAACGGCCACCGGTAGACACGCCATGTGTGTGCGGTCGGTTAAGACCGAAACGCCAAGAGCAGTTGTCTCTCCCCCTAAACCGGCGGGCCCGATACCAAGTTTATTGATCTCTGTCATTAAGCGATTCTCAAGCGCGGCCAAGTCCGGGCGTTTAGCGGGTATCTGAAAATCTCGCAGCAAAGCGACTTTAGCTAAAAGCCCGACTGAATCAAAACTTCCGCCGATGCCGATGCCGACAAAAAGGGGCGGGCAAGCATAATGTCCGGAAGCAGCCACGATATCGACCACATATTTCACTATCTCATCTTCGTGCGCTGTTGGTTTGAGCATCGTCATTCGACAAGCGTTATCGCTACCGCCGCCTTTTGGCATAACTGTAATTTTAAGCTCACTCCCGCTTTTAAGATTAATGTATACATTTGCCGGACGCTCGGTTTCAAATTTGGTCCTGTCACTAAAAGCGTCCCGGATCACTGATTGACGTAGATCGCCATCATCGTACCCACGAGCTACACCAAGCTGAATAGCGGGCTCAAGCGGATCATCAAAGACAAGATCCTGGCCAACCTCAGCAAAGACAGTCACATAGCCGCAATCTTGGCACAAAGGCAACGATCTCTCTTTGGCGATTTCAATATTGGCAATTAAATGATCGAGGGCGGCCATAGCGGCCGGTGAATTTTTTGACTCCCGGGCTTTCCTTAAGAGAGCGGAGACGTCCGCTCGCGCATTATGGTTGGCGTCAAGCGAAAGGTTGGCTACAAGCTCGATGACGTTGCTTACCGGCACGTCTTTAGCGACCATCGCTAACCCAACTCTCTGAGCATCTCCCGAATTGAGTCAGCGCTTAACTTAAGAGCCTTCTCTTCTTCTTCGCTAAGCTCTATTTCGACGATTTGCCCGGCGCCGTCAGCCCCGAGTTGCACTGGGAGATTTACGTAGATATCACTCAAGCCATACTCCCCTTGAGCCAGAGTGCAAACTGAAAATATCTGGTTTTCATCGCCTATGATCGAATTAATCATAGTACTGAGAGCCGCAGCCGGTCCGTACGCCGCGCTCCCGGTTTTTAATAGTTTAACGATTTCAGCCCCGCCGTGTTTGGTATTTTCAGCCGCCCCTGATAAAACAGATTCCTTAACCGGAAAATCAGAATCTTCGTCGCCGACCCGTACAAAACTGGTAAGCGGCACCATTTGATCACCATGAGAGCCGACAACAACCGCTTGCACCGCTGATCGGGCAACCCCGGTGGCCTCGGTTATAAAATGAATAAACCGGCCTGAATCTAGCATGCCGCCCATGCCGACCACTTTTTCGTGCGCAAAACCCAACTCTTTCCAAGCCAGGTGGGTCATCGCGTCAACGGGATTAGTAACCACGATAACTATGGCATCGGGTGCCTTTTCTTTGATTTCGGCGCAAACCGATTTGATAACCGCGGCGTTCTTGTCGAGCAAGTCTTTGCGACTCATGCCCGGTTTCCGGGGAAACCCGGCCGTGATTATGACTATTTCAGCGCCTTTGAGCAGAGCAAAATCCTGACCGCCAACTACCTCTTCATCTAATTGCAAAATCGACAAAGCCTGGCAAATATCAAGGGCCCGGCCCTCTGCCAGACCCTCGGCCACATCGATCAAGGCTATGTTGGCAACTCCTAAGAGGGCAACTAGAAAAGCAGTGTTGGAACCAACGTTCCCACTGCCAATAATCGCAACTTTTTTAGACGCTTCAGACATATGCGTTTATTTTAGCTTAAGTGACGACATTTTAAAAAAGAAATGTCATTCGGAATCGTGGGTGCAACTAGGAGTGTGGCTATATTTCTGTTTTAAGAGTTCGGGGATTTCAACCGGATCCCGGAGTTCGTCATAGTCGATAAAGCTCGCTAGATCAACTGAGAAAATAAGGAGCTCGCTCTTGTCGACATCGGCTTCAACCTTAATCTCTCCTTGAAAAACAGCCAGACTTGATCCCAGAAAGTTTTCATCGCGACCGCGTCCGACGCCGGAGACACAAATAATCAAATGAGCTTGATTGAAGGAACGGGAAATCGCTAATTCTTTTATGGCTTCAAGTTCCAAAAGGGAATTGGCGGTGGTCTGCATAACCATAACGCTAGGGCGCAGTTTACCGGCTAGCGTGTCTACCTTTTCACTATATGCTTGCTCTTCAGAGAGAACAATTGTCGTGCCTAAGCAGGTGCGAATCGCTTTGATCTCGTCGATCGGTACCGTATCAATGAGAACTCCATCTCGCCCGATCAACGCGCTTTGTACTTTCCGGCCCCCGGTTACCACTATCTCACCGGTTAGAATCTCTATCTCAAATTCTCGTGCCAAATCAAGCAATGTTCTTAATGAGTCTGGCTGATCTTGATCGAAGCCGAGGAAGTCTCCACTAAAACATAAGAGGTCAATACCGTCTTGTTCGGCGCGCTCGGTTATCTGGCGTATTAAATTGAGATTCGCGTCAAAGGAGCCTGCCTGCTCATATTGGGCAACCGCTACTCTCATCACTTTTTCTTGGTTTTTTTGCGATAAGCTTCTTTGGTTACGCAATTGGGATCAAGACAAAGTTCCCATGGCCGCTTGCCTTTGCTAATCACCTTGATCTTTGGCGAGCCGCAATCATCGCAAATAGTTCCGAGTGGGAGCACATCCCCGAATTGAGGAAGCGGATAAGAATTGCTGCAGTCAGGGTATCCCGAACAACCAACAAAACGTTTTTTGCTTTTTTTCGCCCTGATCACGCGCAGCTCCGCGTCGCATTTTGGGCACTTTCCAACGGTCTTGCCCTCT
>JAUVQD010000078.1 GCA_030598355.1 Actinomycetes bacterium | reverse complement strand
GTATCCGGCGCCATGGCTGAGAGGACAAAATTTCACGCTTACTTAATCTATAGCGTTGTAATCACAGGCGTAATCTACCCGATTGTGGGTCATTGGATTTGGGGCGGCGGTTGGCTGTCGACCCTTGGTTTCCAGGATTTTGCCGGATCGACTGTTGTGCACGGTGTTGGTGCGTGGGCCGCGCTAGCGGGCGTGCTGATAATCGGTCCGAGACTTGGCAAGTATGGCAAAGCAAGAGGTGATGTCCGGGCTATCCCGGGACACAGTATGCCGATGGTTATGCTGGGCGTCTTTATTCTCTGGTTCGGTTGGTTTGGATTTAACGCGGGCAGCACCATGAGTGTCGCGGATCTCAGTTTTGCGGAGATCGCCCTGGTTACAAACTTGGCAGGCGCGGCAGCCATGCTGACCGGAATGATTGCTTCTTGGTTCAGGTCACGTAAGCCCGATGTGACGTTGACGGCTGGTTCCGCCATAGCCGGCCTAGTGGCGATAACCGCGCCTTCCGCTTTTGTCGAACCATGGGCCGCGGTGGTCATCGGTGGCCTTGCCGGGGTCATTTATGTCTCTGCCGTTGTTCTCCTAGATTATCTACGTCTTGATGACCCGGTTGGTGCTATTCCCGCCCATGGGATCTGTGGACTGTTTGGCACGCTCTCGGTTGGCCTGCTCGCTTCTCCGCGATTAGTTGAGAGCGTTGGAGTCGGCAAAGCCGGGTTTTTCTACACCGGCAGTGTTGATCAATTTATGATCCAGCTTATTGGCGTCGCGGCGGTCTTCGCGTTTGTGTTTCTAGCGTCATTGGTTCTTTTTATTACGATTAACGCAACTGTCGGTTTAAGGGTTTCCAGGGAGGAGGAAATCCATGGCCTTGATATACACGAACACGGGATGTGGGGATACCCGGAGCAGTTTGTAGGAGAGCTGCCACAACAAATTGCAGCTCATTACCCGCCCCCCGGGATAGCCAAGCAAGCTACGGAACGGATTATTAGTAAGGAGGAGGAAGTCTTGTGAAACAGGTAAGAGCTATCTTCAGACATGAAGTTCTTGAGCCAGTCCGGAACGCTTTAGAGCAGCTAGGGGTTCCCGGTATGACAATCACTGAAGTAAAAGGTTTCGGGCACCAAAGAGGTCACACCGAAACATATCGGGGGGCGCAAGTAAAAATTCACTTTCGGCCGAAGATTGAACTGTTGACAATCATTAATAATGAGCAATTGGACACTGTTGTTGAAGCAATAACGACAAATGCTCGTACCGGAATGGTTGGAGACGGCAAAATATTTGTAACTTCAGTTGAACAGGTTTATAGAATCAGGACAGGCGAGTCAGGCAATAAGGCCATCTAGTTATCAATTGACCGTTCTCGACGCCAATGCTACGTTTGTACCGGCTTTATTTGGCGGTTTTCTTGCTAGAGGAGTGTGGTTTTTGCGTCGGCTAAGGGTCGGGTTGGCTCAAATAGACTGTACCGTCGGTGATTTAGACGGAAATGTTGAAAAGATAAAAGAGTATTGTCGGCGGGCAGAGGCAAAAAAAGTCGATCTCATTGCCTTTCCGGAGCTGGCGATTTGTGGATACCCACCAGAAGATCTGATATACAAACCTCACTTCATCTCTGATTGCTCACTCAAATTGGCGGAGATAGTTGACTTCAGTCGTGAACTCAAAGAAATGACCTTGATTGTCGGGACTGTCAGCTCTAACTCAAAGGTCAAAAATAGTGCCGCGATTATCAACGACGGAAGATTGCTGGGTAATTACCATAAAGTATGTCTTCCAAACTATGGCGTTTTCGACGAGCAAAGATATTTTGCCCAAGGGTCCCGGGGTCTGGTTGTTTCTTTGGGCGGGATATTGATTGGTATCACAATTTGTGAGGATATCTGGTTTCCGGAAGGTCCTCAGTATGTTGAAGCCACCGTCGGCGGCGCTGAAATAATCATTAATATAAACGCCTCCCCGTATCACATCGATAAGCCTGAAACGAGAGCTTCGATCTTAACAAATCGGGCGAAAGAGAGCATGTCGGCGATAGCCTATGTCAACCTGGTTGGCGGACAGGATGAGTTGGTTTTTGATGGTCGAAGCCTGGCCTTGGATCATAACGGCAATTTTCTGGCCGAAGCCGAAAGCTTTAAAGAGGATTTGTTGACGGTGGATTTTGATGCCGACGCTGTGACGGCGGCGAGGGATGGGAATCCGATCTGGGAAGAATACAAGCAGACCAAAAAAACAGGCCAGATTCCAGTGGAGACAGTAGTCGCCAGAGAAAGCCAGATTCAGCAAGAAAAATCCGATTTACCTCGGAGGGTGCGCGAAAAACCGGATTTAGCTGAGGATCTTTTGTCAGCTCTGACGCTCGGGGTTGCAGACTACGTCAAGAAGAACCATTTTGCGCGTGTGCTCATAGGTCTTTCAGGTGGCGTGGATTCGGCTCTAACAGCGGCGATCGCGGTTGAGGCCTTGGGACCGGGCGCGCTAACCGCGGTTTTTCTTCCGTCTCGCTACACCACATCTGAGAGCGCTGAGGACGCAGCTGCTGTAGCGCGGAACTTAGGTGTTGATTCAATGACCATTTCAATAGATGATGTATTTGCTACTTATCTTGGTGTTCTTGGACCTGTTTTTGAGAATCATAAGAGCGATTTGACAGAGGAGAATCTTCAAGCTCGTATCCGGGGCAATATTCTGATGGCGCTGTCGAATAAGTTTGGTTGGCTTCTCTTGTCCACTGGCAACAAAAGCGAAATGAGTGTCGGCTATGCCACTTTGTATGGTGATATGAGCGGGGGTTTCGCGGTTCTCAAAGATGTTCAGAAAAATCTCGTTTTCGAATTGGCCTCTCATATCAACAAGCGATCCGGGAAATTCATTATTCCGGAAAGGATAATCACCAAACCGCCCAGCGCGGAGCTTAGGCCTAACCAAAAAGACTCAGATTCAATACCTGAGTACGAAATCCTTGATCCGATAGTCAAAGCCTATGTGGAAGAGAATAAAAGTATTTCGGAAATAGTGAGTTCTGGTTTTGATGGACGCATGGTGGCGGAGGTTGTGGGTATGATAGATAGAAGTGAATACAAAAGAAGGCAGGCGCCGCCGGGCGTGAAGGTCACCGGACGGGCTTTTGGCAAGGATTGGCGTTTGCCGATTACGAATTGGTATAAAGATAAGCCTTTTCGTTAGTGTATTCTAGAGCCCGCTGGGAGAGTTGAACTCCCGACCGTCCGCTTACAAGGCGGATGCTCTGCCTCTGAGCTAAGCGGGCGACAGATTTGTTTAGACAGAATGGTATCATCAGGGTAAATAAAAAAAAAGATATCTGTATAAATATGTTTTCTTTTTTGATATTTTCGTAATACTGGAAGAGCGGAGAAGATTCGGGTCTTGAAATGGTGGCACCCAAGGGGGTATGACGATGGATATGAATGTCGAATACGAGAAAAAGGTTCCGATTTTACAGATTTCCGGGGAAATTGATCACTTTGTGGCTCCCAAACTTCAAAGACAGATTGATGATTTAATCGACGCCGATGCCGTGAAGTTGGTTTTTGATTTCACGAAAGTCGACTACCTCGATAGCGGCGGCATAGGAGTTCTGTTCAACGCTATGCAGCAACTTTTGCCTCGCGAGGGAATGATAGGAATAGTCTGCGTCGAAGCTAATCTTATCCGCATCCTTGAATTAGTCGGTCTCTTTAATAAGAAGACCAATGTGCTTTTATTTAAAGACCGCGAAGAAGCCTTGGTGGCCATGGAGAAGAAGATAGAAGTTGGGTAGTGCTCAGTGTCAACCCCTGAAACTGAAGATAACCAGTAGAGGCGATAAACTTGCGGGCGTAAGAAGTCATGTAGGTGAAATCGCCGAAGCATGCGGGTTTGCTAAACAGGCTGTTTACGATATAAAAGTTGCAGTTGGTGAGGCGGTCGCTAATGCTGTTGAGCATGGCTCTCCGAAAGGCGAGATGAACAATGTTGTCATCGATTTTAAGTGCGATAAAAATGATTTAAAAATAAAAGTAGTAGATGAGGGGATCTTCAAAAGGACTGTCCCAGGGCCTAGCGATATGGCCGACTACCGCGCTCACGGCATATTGATCATGTTGGCGCTTATGGACAAAGTGACGATCAATGAGTCTGATCACGGAACCACTGTTTTGCTGGCCAAGTGTTACCGAACAGATAATTAAAGCCCCGAAGCACGTCGTTTAAAAAGAAACTTCCGCAAATGATAAGTATTTGACCATTACGGTGGCCGGGTTTAAGATATATGAACATATGCACATATATTCAGTTGGAGGAAGAATATGCCGACTTGTGATGTTAACCTGGTTGATTCCGAGAAAGTTCAAAAAGTGCGCACTGCCATTGCCGATAAAGATACTCTTTTTCGTATGGCTGAACTCTTCAAAGCACTTGGAGACCCCAACAGGGTCAAAATCATCTGGGCTCTCGCGACCGAGGAATTATGCGTGTGCGATCTGTCATCAGCTGTCGGCATGACCCCGAGTGCGGCCTCACATCAGCTTAGAAGCCTGAGGAATCTCAAACTAGTGAAGTTCAGGCGGGCGGGCCAGATGGTCTATTACTCGTTGGATGATAAACACATTGAAATGCTTTTGGCTCAGGGCCTTGAACACGTCCAGGAGAACCGAAGGTGAGTCGGGCAGCAGAAGAGCGCGTTTTTGAGATTCCGGTCCTTTGTGACGGTAATGATTGCGCGCGCTGTAATATCAAGCTAAAAGACGGTCTGGAGCTCGTCAAAGGTGTTGGCGAGGCACATCTAGACGCGGAGGCTTCGACTGTAACTTTAAGATATGATCCGAACATTGTTTCTTTTGAGGCACTCGGGCAAAAAGCGCGCTCACTCGGATGTGCGCTTGCCGAGCAATTTGGACACAAAACCTTGACATTAACTGGTCTTGATTGCGCGGATTGTGCTCTCAAGTTGGAAAAAGCTGTCCAGCGTCTTCCTGGAGTTGTTTGGGTAGCTGCTAATTTCGCAACATCTAAGTTGAGCGTCGAGTATGAAGCCAACAAAGTCGACGTTGATCGGATCATCGAAGTTATCGAGAAACTCGGTTACGGGGTCGAGGATGCCCCGGGCAAGAAAAAAGGTTCTTTTTGGGCGCAAAACATAAAGACTATTTTAACCGCGATAGCAGGGATATTCTTAGCTCTCGGAATATTAAGCCTGGCTTTGGGACTAGGTTCCGGAACATCTAACATATTCTTTGCTGTTTCAATTGTGGCCGGCGGGTATTTTGTGGCCAGAAGCAGCATCTACGCCCTTAGAATGTTTTCTTTAGACATGAATTTTCTTGTTACGGTAGCTGTGATTGGAGCCATGATTATTGGCGAGTGGCTGGACGGCGCCATGGTTCTTTTTTTATTCGCGATCGGCGGCGTACTTGAGTCCTATTCCATGGAGAGAACAAGAAGAGTAATCAAGGGGCTGATAGAAATGGTTCCCCGTGAGGCACAGGTTTTGGCTGGTGGCCAGGAAAAAACATTGCCTGTGGAGGAGATAGAGGTAGGAGATGTAGTCGTTGTAAGACCAGGTGAAAAGATACCTATGGATGGCGTGGTCGTCAATGGTGTCTCAAGCGTGACGCAAGCTTCTGTTACCGGGGAGTCGATGCCGGTCGACAAGGGTGTTGGAGACAAGGTTTTTGCCGGCACTATAAACAATAATGGTTCCTTGGAGATCAAGACCACACATATCTCCGGGGATAATACCATCGCGAAAATCATTCATTTAGTTGAAGATGCACAGGCACATAAAGCGCCGACGCAACTATTTACAGAAAAGTTTAGCCGGTATTACACGCCTATCATTCTTCTTCTGGCAGCGCTGGTGATTATTGTCCCGCCGGTAATTTTTCAACTGCCCTCTAGTGAATGGGTTCATCGGGGTTTGATATTGCTGGTTGTAGCGTGTCCCTGCAGTCTAATTATTTCAACACCTGTGGCGCTAGTCTCGGCCATTGGAAATGCCGCGAGACAAGGCATTCTGGTAAAAGGGGGCGTGTATCTAGAAGCTTTGGGCGCTATTAAGGTTTTTGCTTTTGACAAAACCGGCACACTGACATCAGGGGACCCCGAAGTGACAGACATTATCTCTCTTGATGGTCTATCAGAGAAAGAGATTCTGGCACTGGCGAACGCTGTGGATTCGCGTTCTGAGCATCCCGTTGCAAGAGCAATTGCTCAGGAAGCGTCACTTAGGGAAGTGGAAAACATTAAGGCTACTGATTTTCAAGCTGTTCCCGGAAGCGGAGCCCATGCACGGGTTGGTGAAGAAGTATATTTTATGGGCAGCTGGAAATATTTCTCGAGTAGATTGTTGCCATTGGCGGCCAAGCCCGATATTTTGCACCTGGAAAATGCCGGTAAAACCGTCGTATTTCTAGGCACAGAAAAGAAACTGATTGCCGCGTTGGCCATGGCTGATCAGATAAGGCCTAAGACAGCTGAAGCACTTTCAGTATTACGTGGTATGGGTCAGAATCATTTGATCATGTTGACCGGCGACAATGAGCCTACCGCCGCGAATATTGCCAAAGGGCTGGGAATAGACGCTTTTCACGCTGAACTTTTGCCTGAGGATAAAGTTGGCCTGATAAAGAGTTTAGAGAAGCGTTATGGCAGCGTGGTTATGGTGGGAGACGGAGTCAATGATGCCCCCGCATTGGCCTCGGCAACAATCGGCATAGCCATGGGAGCCGCTGGCACAGACGTGGCCCTTGAAACAGCTGACATTGCCCTTATGTCAGATGATATATCCAAGGTGCCGGAGGCGATCAAACTCAGCCGACGAACTATGCGAGTTATTCAGCAAAATATAATATTCTCTCTAGCAGTAGTTGTTC
>JAUVQD010000055.1 GCA_030598355.1 Actinomycetes bacterium | reverse complement strand
GTTTTTGAAAAGCTTTTTGATTTTGCCCAAGGCACCATGGCTGATGACACGGTTCTTTTGACCATCTCGCTTAAGGAGAAAGCTAGGATCCAGGAGGGCGATCTGGCTGAGCGCATGGCTAGCAAAACATCATGTACTAAAAAAGAGATAAAGTCCTAGAATTTTTGACTGACAGTCTAATAGAAATAAATCTATAAAAACAGATATAGCATTTTACGCGCCTAAAGGGCCATCATTTGAACTGACCCAGCATCGAGATGCGCAAGTTATCTACCAGGACATATACTGTATACAGACAGTACAGATGGGGGCGGCATATCCAACTCCCTATCTCTATACCCTTACATCGCTTGACTCTATATAGTGGCTTAGGTAAACTTTTTCTTCAATCTTTTGCTCTCACAAGGTCAATCAGAGGCTGCGGGGGCAATGTTTTTTATGAGGCAAAGAAAGGGTCGGCGGCCTAGAGAATTTATGAAAAGTGACACGGCAAAAAAAGGTTTAGCTAAAGCCCCCCATCGCTCTCTCTTTAAGGCGCTGGGCTTAACTAATGATGAAATAAACCAACCCCTAGTGGCAATTGTCAATTCCGCTAACGAGATAATTCCGGGACACCGGGATCTCGATAAGATTGCTGCGGCTGCTAAGGCCGGGGTTAGAATGGCGGGCGGTACACCGATGGAATTCTCGACAATCGGTATATGTGACGGTATAGCCATGAACCACGCTGGTATGCGGTACTCACTCCCTAGCCGGGAGGTTATCGCTGATTCAGTGGAGTTGTCTCTTCAGGCGCACCAATTTGACGGAGCCGTCTTAATCGCTAATTGCGACAAGATCGTTCCGGGAATGTTGATGGCGGCATGTCGCGTTGATATTCCCTCTGTTTTTGTGAGTGGCGGACCGATGTTAGCTGGTAGATCCGGGGATAAGGCAGTCGATCTAATATCTGTCTTCGAGGCTGTTGGCCAGGCGAAAGCTGGCAAGATAAGCGAAGATGAACTTGAAGCCTTGGCAGAGGTTGCTTGCCCTGGTTGCGGGTCATGTTCGGGTCTCTTTACAGCGAACTCAATGAACTGCTTAGCTGAGGCCATTGGGCTGGCGTTGCCGGGCAACGGCACTATTCCGGCGGTCAACGCCGCGCGCATTAGATTAGCCAAGGAAGCGGGTAAACTGGCTGTCAAATTGATAGCCGATGATTTAACCCCGTCAAAAATAGTGGGCACTGGGTCGCTCAAGAACGCGCTGGCGGTTGATATGGCCATTGGAGGCTCGACAAATACAATGCTTCATCTGCCGGCCATCGTTAATGAGCTGGGGCTTGATTTCAGTTTAGAGATGGTCGACGCGATATCAGCAAAGACACCGAATCTTTGCCGGATAAGCCCGGCTGGCACAGATCATTTAGAAGACCTCAATGAGGCCGGGGGTATTCCGGCTGTCATGAAAGAGCTTGATAAAAAGGGTTTGATAGACAAAGAGGCCCGGACAGTACTCGGAAATGTCGGCGATATAATAAAGAGCGCGCGAAACAGGAACGAAAAGGTAATCAGACCAGTTGACAATCCTCATCAGGCTACGGGTGGGCTGGCTGTCTTAAGGGGCAACTTGGCTCCCGATGGCGCGATAGTGAAGCAGTCGGCGGTGCGAAAGGAAATGCTAACCTATACTGGCCCGGCGCGGGTTTTCGATACCGAGGAAGACGCGGCTCAAGCAATCATGACAGGTGGAGACAAGTCAGGTGACGTAATCATCGTCCGTTATGAGGGGCCAAAAGGTGGCCCCGGTATGAGAGAAATGCTAACCTTGACCTCTACCTTAGCGGGTATGGGCCTTGATGCCGAGGTGGCGCTGATAACAGATGGCCGTTTTTCCGGTGGCACAAGGGGCGCGGCCATAGGCCATGTATCTCCTGAGGCCATGGAGGGCGGGCCGATTGCCTATATTCAAGATGGCGATATAATTGAGATTGATATTATATCTCGTAAGCTAAATGCTCAGGTAAGTGAAGCTGAGATGACTGCGAGAGCTAAGCTTTGGCGGCAACCTGAAAGAAAGATAACAAAAGGGTATCTTAGTCGTTATGCGGATATAGTCTCCTCAGCGGATAAAGGCGCGATTGTTGAGAGAGCGAAAAAGGATTAGAAATTGAAAATTACCGGGGCCGAAGCGTTACTTAGAAGTTTGGAAAATGAGGGTGTGGATATCGTGTTCGGAATTCCGGGCGGGGTTTTGCTTCCCATTTACGAAGCGCTTTACGGCCATCCCAAAATAAATCACATATTAATGCGGCACGAGCAGAGCGCCGCGCATGCCGCCGATGGTTATGCTCGCGCTACTGGAAAAGTCGGGGTCTGCATAGCGACCTCAGGTCCGGGCGCGACAAACCTCGTGACCGGGATAGCTAACGCCTATATGGATTCGGTGCCGATCGTGGCCATAACTGGTCAGGTGTCGACGCCAGTGCTTGGGACAGACGCTTTTCAAGAAGCTGACATTACCGGCATAACTTTACCTATCGTCAAACATAGCTATCTCGTAAAAGACTCTAAAGATCTGCCGCGTATCGTTAAGGAAGCTTTCCACATTGCTTCAACGGGTCGGCCGGGTCCGGTCTTAATTGACATACCGAAAGATGTAGCAACGGGTGAAATAGATTTCAAATATCCGGAACAACTGAACTTGCCGGGATATAAACCGACCGTCAAAGGACACGCCAAGCAAATCAAGGCAGCCGCGAAAATGATAGCGGAGTCAAAGAAACCAATCATATATTGCGGTGGCGGGGTCATATCGGCCGACGCTTCCGGTGAGCTTGTCAAGCTGGCTGAAGCGGCGCAGATTCCGGTAACCACAACCCTGATGGGCATAGGTATTATTGACGGAGACAACCCCTTGAATTTGGGGATGCTTGGCATGCACGGCACGTGGTACGCAAATCACGCGATCACTGCCTCAGATTTAATAATCGCGCTCGGCGTCCGTTTTGATGATCGGGTCACAGGCAAGTTGGCGGAATTCGCGCCTAACGCGAAAATCATACACGCAGATATTGACCCGGCTGAAATCGGGAAAAATGTTCCGGCACGAGTGCCGATAGTCGGTAGCGCTAAGGGCGTTATTAAAGGATTAATTGATGAGGTAGAGAAGCTGGCCATCAAAGGGTCGGTTAAGCATAAGGCCTGGCTCAAACAGATTGCGGAGTGGCGTCGGGATCATCCGCTCCGATATGGCAAGAGCGATAAGATTCTTCGCCCACAGTTTGTTGTCGAAAAAATATCTGAGCTGACAGCCAAAGACGATACCATTATCACCACCGGCGTTGGACAGAACCAAATGTGGGCGGCTCAGTTTTACAAAACCAAGAGGGCACGGACATTCATTTCTTCAGGTGGTCTTGGCACGATGGGTTTTGGGTTGCCGTCGGCTCTTGGCGCTCAATTCGGCAAGCCCGACTCAAAGGTTTTCACTATCGACGGCGATGGGTCATTTCAAATGGTCAGTCAAGATTTGGCTACAGCGGTCATGAATAAACTACCGCTAAATATTGCTATCTTAAATAACGGTTTCTTAGGGATGGTTCGCCAGTGGCAGGAGCTTTTTCACGGTTATAAATATTCATCCAGTTGCATGATGCAAGATTACACATGTCCGCCGGCGTGCAGCAGCCCTGAGTCAGAGTGTCCGCGTTATCGGCCTGATTTTGTCAAACTGGCCGAAGCTTATGGAGCCAAAGGTATCAGGGTGACGTCTCCCAAAGATGTCGCGCCGGCAATTAAGAGCGCGTTGGCTGACCCGGCTGTGGTTTTAATTGATTTTATTGTTAACCGGGAAGAGAAAGTCTTTCCGATGGTGGCCCCCGGGGCCCCGATAACAGATATGCTGGAAAGCGAGACGGAGTAGATACGTGAAGCACACACTCTCTGTTTTAGTGGAAAATAAACCCGGCGTGTTAGCTCGTGTGGCCGGTCTCTTTAGCCGGCGCGGGTTTAACATCGATAGTCTAGCCGTCGGGCGGACCGAGGATCCGTTACTTTCTCGAATGACGATTGTCGTCGATGCCGAGGAGCATTCTCTAGAGCAGGTAATAAAACAGCTGCATAAATTGATAAATGTTATCAAGATAAGCGATCTCGACCCTCATGCGTCTGTGGGGCGCGAGTTGCTTCTCATGAAAGTCCAGGCAAATGCCAAGAACCGTCCTGAAATAGTGGCAATAGCAGATATTTTCAGAGCTAAAATTGTCGATGTTAGCCGGTCGAGTCTAACGCTTGAAATAACCGGGACAGCCGACAAAGTGGCGGCCATAGAAGATCTCCTCAAACCTTATGGCATATCCGAGCTTGCCCGAACAGGAAAAATTGCTCTAGCAAGAGGCGTCAAAGAGAAATAGTATTTTTTAAGTACTTTATGAAGGAGATAAAATGGCTAAGATTTATTACGAGAAAGATGTGGACAAGGGAAGCCTGGCCGGTAAAAAGATCGCCGTTATCGGATATGGAAGCCAAGGACACGCCCATGCTCTGAACTCTAAAGAGAGCGGTCATAATGTCATAGTCGGTCTTCGACCGGGCGAGTCTTGGATTCGGGCGCAAAAGGCGGGCCTTGAGGTCGGGAGCCCAGCGGATGCTGCAAAAGCTGCAGACGTTATCGTGATGCTTGTCCCTGATCAAACACAAAAGCAAGTTTACTATGAATCCGTTGAGCAGAACCTGGAGCCAGGCAATGCTTTGATATTCGCTCACGGCTTCAATATCCACTACGGTCAGATAGATCCCAAGCCTGATGTTGACGTTCTGATGGTGGCGCCCAAAGGCCCCGGTCATTTGGTGCGTCGAGTTTATACAGAAGGCGGGGGAGTTCCCGCGCTTATCGCTGTTCACCAGGACGCAACCGGCAAAGCTTTGGCGCTAGGGCTAGCCTATGCCGACGGTATTGGCGCTGCCCGTGCCGGCGTTTTAGAGACGACTTTTGCTGAAGAAACCGAGACAGATCTCTTTGGTGAGCAGGTTGTTTTGTGCGGCGGCCTTTCAGAGCTGATAAGGTCCGGGTTTGAAACGTTGGTTAATGCCGGCTATCAACCGGAAATCGCTTATTTTGAGTGCTTACACGAGGTAAAATTGATTGTTGATTTGATACACGAAAAAGGAATTTCCGGTATGCGCCACTCCATCAGCGATACCGCTGAATATGGTGACCTGACTCGGGGCCCGCGCATTATCAATAGATCAACCAGGAAGGAAATGCGCAAAATCCTTAAGGAAATACAAAACGGGGAGTTCGCGAAAGAGTGGATACTTGAGAACCAAGTGGATCGTCCGGTCTTTAATGCCACCAGAAACAAGCAGGCGGAGCATTCGGTAGAGAAGGTTGGCAAAGAACTGAGATCAATGATGAGCTGGATAAACCAAGAGGGTGATAGCGATACGTAAACAATATTTGATGACGCCCGGGCCGACACCTGTACCTCCAGAGGTTCTATTGGCACAAGCCCAGCCAATGATCCACCATCGCACGCCGAAGTTTTCCGAGATACTAGCGAAGGCAAGTGAGGATCTAAAGTATATTTTTGGGACAAAAAACGATGTCTTAACATTCGCGTCTTCCGGCACCGGAGTTATGGAGTCTGCGGTCGTCAATCTCTTTTCCGCGGGGGACAAGGTAATTGTCTGCTCGAACGGGAAATTCGGACAACGGTTTGATCAATTGGCGGCCGCCTATGGATTAAACGCTATTAGTCTTGAATATGATTGGGATACAGTGGTTGAGCCCGCTGATATCGCGCGCGAGCTCCAAGCGGATTCTGAGATAAAAGGTGTTTTAGTAGTCCAGAGCGAAACGTCGACAGGTGTGCTAAATAACGTCAAAGAGATTGGCGCAATTGTTAAAAATCATAAGGCTGTGCTGGTCGTCGACTCAATAACCGGCGTTGGCGCGGTTGAGCTAAGAGCCGATGATTGGCATCTAGATGTTGTTATGACGGGCTCACAAAAAGGGCTGATGCTCCCGCCGGGACTGGCATGTGTGTCTGTTAGTGACAAAGCTTGGGCGGCGGTTGAGAAGTCAACTTTGCCTAAGTTCTACTTTAGCTGGACGAAAGCGAGAAAATCTCTGGCTAAGTCGACCACACCGTTCACACCGCCGGTCTCGTTGATAATCGGTTTAGGAGAGGCTCTGAGCATGATGAGAGAAGAGAGCCTTGAAAACATAATAAAGAGGCACTCACGGTTGGCTTTGGCTACAAGACTTGGTGCCGAGGCTATGGGCCTTAAGTTGTTCGCGCCAGCTAACGGGCGAGGCAGCGCTGTTACACCCGTTTGGGTGCCTGAAAATATCGATGGTAAGGAATTGGTCAAGAAAATGAGTGCTAAGTATGGAATCACAATCGCGGGCGGTCAAGAACATTTGGCCGGCAAAATTTTTAGGATCGGGCACCTGGGCTACTTCGACCAGTTTGATATCTTGACCACTCTGGCCGGCTTGGAGATGTGTTTTACTGAGCTGGGCTATGAATTTGAAGCCGGTAGCGGAGTTCGCGCCGCCGAGCAAGTATTTATTGAGAGTTAGCAGAAGGCAGGAATCTAGAAGATAAAGGGATGCACATGAAACAAAAAGTATTAATCAAAGAAAAAATCGCCGATGCTGGTGTTGAGCTTTTAAAGAAAGATTACGACGTCGATATCGGAGTGGACTGGGATCGAGATGAGCTGGAAGCCAAAATTTCCGAGTACGATGCACTAATTGTTAGAAGCGCAACGCAAGTTGACGCCAAACTAATAGAAAAGGCGAAGAAATTAAAGGTGGTCGGTCGGGCGGGGATCGGTGTAGACAATGTCGATCTTGACGCCGCTACCAAGTGTGGCATTATTGTTGCGAACGCGCCGCAGAGCAATATCATTTCAGCGGCTGAGCACACAATAGCTCTTCTCTTAGCGCAGGCAAGGAATATACCGCAAGCTAGTAGTTCTCTGAAATCCGGTAAATGGGAGAGAAGCAAATTTCAAGGTGTTGAAGTCTACGAAAAAACCCTGGGAATCATCGGGTTGGGACGGATAGGCAACCTTGTAGCCTCGAGGGCGCAAGGGTTAGGTATGAAGATAGTTGGTTTTGATCCGTATGTATCTAAGGAAAGGTTTGCCCAACTCGGAATCGACCGGGCGGATAAACTCGAATCCTTAATGGCGGTGGCTGATTTTATAACGGTGCACCTTCCGAAAACTGCTGAAACGATAGGTATGTTTGGAGAAAAAGAGTTCGCTGGCATGAAGGATGGCGTGAGGCTGCTCAACACCGCGCGCGGCGGCATATACGAGGAGACAGCTCTCATGGCCGCGCTTAAGAGCGGCAAAGTGGCAAGTATTGGAGTCGACGTCTATCCAAAAGAGCCGTGCACGGAAAGCCCGCTGTTTGGGGTTGACTGCGTTGTGGCTACACCGCACTTGGGAGCATCTACCCTTGAAGCGCAAGACAAGGCTGGAGTTACGATAGCCGAGCAGGTCGTGGCGGGCTTAAGCGGAGAGTTTGTTGGAAACGCGGTCAATATCGCACCGGTACCATCCGATGTAGCTGAAAAATTGCAGCCTTTTATTCCGCTTTGCCAACAATTGGGAAAAGTTTTGGTGCAAATGCTCGAAGATCCATTAGAGAAGGTGGAAATCGAGTACAACGGGCATATCGCTGATTTCGATACCGGGCTGCTTACATC
>JAUVQD010000250.1 GCA_030598355.1 Actinomycetes bacterium | reverse complement strand
GTAAGCGGGGATTAATACCGGCTAACTCGTTCAATTTCACGGTCTAGCTCCGCAAAGAATTTTCGCCTGTTAGAGAGGCCTGTTAAAGAATCCGTCTCTGAAAGCGCTTGGACCTTCTGATAAGACTTATAGGCTATGTAAAGCGAGGATATTCCGCTCACCATCGTTGAAAATAGTGACAAATCCTCTTTCTTAAAGGCATTTTCTTCTGAGCTAAAAAGACCGGCAATGCCGTTGACGACCGCTAAAGGCAATAATATTTGCGAACCCACGCTTTGCGATTGAGCCGTTTCAATGTTGGTCTTACGCTCGATAACATATTCGACCGACGACGGATCAATGTTTTCACCAAGTTCGGAGATAACGTCCGTAACGCACCCCTGAATATCAGCTAAAAACCCTTCTTCCACCTTATCGCTAACGCAGATTGTGGCCATAGCGTCATCGGGCTCAGCCAATATCAAGGCAAATCCATGGAATGGGAGAGTTTCGCATAGCATGCCAAGGATCCGATCGAGCATCTGATCAAAGTCTTGCGTCAAGGGCAAGGTCCAGCTTAATTCGTGAAGAAAGGATATTTCTTTTTCCGTCAATATATACTGCCGTTTTCTCTCTGTAATATCTTTCAGGACAACCTGAACATGGGTGTCATCCTGATTACTTAAGGTTCGCGCTTTGGCGTCAAACCAAAATGAGTCGCCCTCGTCATTATTGAGCATCAGATCGTCAACAGTGGTTCTTCCCTCTTCCAAGGTTTGCGTGACAAGTTCGCCCATACGTTTTTTTTCGGTCGCCGGAGCCAAGTCGGCCAGAAAATGACCGGACAGCTCCCCTTCAGCATGTCCGAGCAGCTCGACGAACGCATTATTGGCCTTGATTATTTTGCCGGCCCGATCAACGATGACAACTCCGTCATTCATTTCCGCCAGCAATTTATCATAAGAATCATCAACTTCCGCAAGCCTCTGACCAGCTTCTTTTAGCTGATTGCTGCGTCGGTTGGCCTTTTGTCTAATGAGCCAATAGCTTACTGCCAGACCCGCCAAGCCGGCAATTGCCGCAAAATATATTGAAATGTTAATTGTCTTATCCATGACCTCATTCTTAAAGGACTTCGAATCCTTCGACTTCCCTCTCTAGTTGCCGTATCAAGATATTGCCGGTCAACTTGGCTAAAATATCAAATAAACTGGCCACTAATCCCTTGAAGCCCTCTTTCATCTCTGCGACATTGACATCATTTATATTGGCAACCATGTCAGCAAAATCAAAACCGGGGTCAGAGACGGTTAAATGCTTAAGAAAAGGATGCTTTGCTGACGTTCGATTAATTGACCTTTGCATTATGGTCGCTACGGTTGCGGTGCCAAGCGTCGGTACGATTTTTGTCCAAACGGTTCGAAGAAGGTCTTCGTAAATATCTAAGACATCCTCTTGTATGGTCTTGTTTTCTGAGTCTTGCGTTTCTGCGTCTTGTAGTATGTGTTCAGACATATTTATTCCTCCTATGGACCCTTTTCAGCTATCGACCTATTCGATCAAAGGCTTCCGCCGACTGTAGGCCAAGCTGATAGAGGAGCTTAACGTCATCTGGCTGAAATGCGTTCTCTTTTGTATTTGCTGTCGTCAATATCCCGATAACTCTTCCTTCTGTTATTAAAGGCACGCTCATAAACGACTCGAATTCTTCTTTCAATAGGGGAAGGTTTTCTTCCTTAACAACTCTGGTCAAATGTACATTCTCCGTTGTGAGCTCTCCATCGTCTAACACGTTTGCGGCGTCCAACACTTTCGTCGTCAGATCTCCACAAGATTCATCGGTCAGCGGTTGCAAAGAAACCATGTAGAGACTGTGCTTGGCAGTTGTGCTTAGCAAAAACAATCCCATAACGTCACAATGAATGATGACACCGATCGTTCCTAGAAGTAGCGAAAGTATTTGAAAACGATCTGTCGACATTTTAATTTTTCCGCTGAAATTTTCCATCTCAAGGTCTTCGAAAAGCAGGCCTTTTTCTCTTAGATTAATATTGTTGAATATCTCCTGGACCCGCCCGATCAATAAACTGCCCTCATAGGGTTTAGTGATAAAGTTGTCCGCCCCTACTCCAAGACCTCTTATGATGTCCATAACGTCCCCTTTTGTCGTCAACATAACGACTGGGATGTCTCTGGTTTCTTCGTTTGCCTTAATCTCCCGGCACATATCGTATCCATCCATCTTGGGCATCACAATATCTGTGACGACCAGATCCGGCCGATCCTGGAGGGTCTCTTCCAGGCCGGCACTCCCATCAGGCGCGAGCGTCACATTGTAACCTTCGCGCTCAAGGATCAACTGAGCTTTTTGAGCCTGGGTTGGACTATCTTCAACTAATAATATTCTTTTAGACATCGGCTAATCTCCTTATTCAAGGTATCTACTAATAAAGCAACTGCATGATTTTTGAAGTTATTTCATCAAGAGGAAGAATGTGATCGACGGCGCCCATTGTTATTGCAGACTTTGGCATGCCAAACACAATTGAGCTGGCTTCGTCTTGGGCAATTGTCGTGCCTCCCGCTTGCTTTATTTCTCTTAAACCTAACGCGCCATCCTCACCCATGCC
>JAUVQD010000207.1 GCA_030598355.1 Actinomycetes bacterium | reverse complement strand
TGTCCCACATGGCGACCTTTCCTTTCTCAATAAAAAAAATGACGTCGGGAGAGATGAGGCAAGAGTTAAGCTCGGTATGTCGCCCAATGATAAAGTCGTTTTGTTCTTTGGTACTATAAGACCCTACAAAGGACTTGATGTCTTAATTAGGGCTTGTGCCCTCATTCGTGATAGAACACCTGACCTTAAGCTGCTGATAGCGGGTCATCCCTTAGAGGATTTCACCAAATACGAGAAACTTATCGAGAAAGCGAAAATTGGCGATCGGGTTATTAAAGTGCTCGAATACGTGCCCAACGAACAAATATCTATCTATCTCATCGCCTCTGACACAATGGTGCTACCTTACAAAGAGATATATCAAAGCGGTATTATACATCTCGCTTTCGGGTTCGGTCTCCCAACGATTTGCTCAAACACAGGTGGTTTGCCTGATGTAGTCAATGACGGAGAAAACGGATTGCTGTTCGAACCTGGTGACGTGAAAGCCCTAGCCGAGCTGCTGATTAAAGTGCTTAATGACCAAGCCTTGGCACAAAAGTTGGGGGCGGCTAGTAAAGCTTCAATAGCCAAATTTTCCTGGCCATCAATAGCTGACAAAACACTTGAGATTTATGGTGTGCTTGACAAGAGAAAAGTTGAAACGCATATAAGTTTCTAGTTGCTACTTGTTTTGACATTCGCCTGTGGTCAGTTATGGTAGCTAGCGTTAAACTATTTACAGAACAATTTACAACTTATCAGATAAACGAGAGATTTTTAATAATCACGCATTTGGAGTGTTGCTTTGAGGGTTCTTTATCTCCATCAGTATTTTAACACGCCGGAAATGCCCGGTGGAACTCGATCCTATGAATTGGCCCGCCGCCTGGTGAGTGCCGGGCATGAAGTAGATATGATCACCTCGCAATGGCAGACAAAAAAGAGTGATAAGAAGACTTGGTTTCAAACTAATGAAAGCGGCATTAACGTGCACTGGCTGCCTTTACCCTACTCTAATAAAATGAGTTATCGTAACCGAATCAAAGTGTTCTTCAAATTTGCCTTGCTGGCGGGGCCAAAAGCAAGGTCTATCGGAGCCGACGTCGTATTTGCTACCAGCACGCCGCTGACCATTATTCTGCCCGCGATTTACGCGGCAAAAAAAAATGATATCCCTCTGATATTTGAGGTGCGCGATTTATGGCCGGAAATACCAATTGCTGTTGGAGCCTTAAAGAACCCGCTCGCTATTTTCACGTCGCGTCTACTCGAGCGTTTCGCTTATCGTAAATCCACTCACATCATTGCTCTCTCGCCTGGAATCAAAACCGGGATTACTACTACGGGCTATCCGGAAACTCAAGTTACGATGATTCCAAATAGTAGTGACTTAGATCTATTCGACGTTGATCGCCAGGCGGGCCTGGAAGTACGACGACAGCATAAGTGGCTTGGTCAACGCCCTTTAGTTGCATACACAGGCACCTTAGGGTTAGTTAATGGCCTGGAGTATCTAGTTCGTTTAGCGAAGGCCACGTTAGCGATCAATCCGGAAATCAGATTTGTGGTGATCGGTTCAGGTCGGGAGGAGAATAAGGTAAGGCATAAAGCAGAACAATCAGGCGTTTTGGGTGTAAACTTCTTCATGGTTCCCGATATCCCGAAACATGAAATCCCTAAATGGCTTTCGGCCGCCGACATTGCTACTTCCCTCTTTATCGACCTTGAAGCGCTGTGGGCCAATTCGGCAAATAAGTTTTTTGACGCTTTGGCCGCCGGTAAACCAATTGCCATTAATTACGGCGGATGGCAGGCCAACCTCATTCAGGAAGCAAACGCGGGCCTAGTCCTTACCGCGAATGATCCGACATCATCCGCTAAAGTTTTAGCCAAGGCGGTAACAGATAAACATTGGCTCGCAACAGCCGGCGAATCGGCGAGAAGACTCGCCGTAGACCATTTTGACCGTGACAAACTGGCGTCTAAACTAGAAAAAGTACTAAGCAGAGCCTTTCAACCGAAGAAAGCCCACACATCACGTTTCCAAAAAACGATCAAGCGCGCAATGGATCTCGTGCTGGCGATAGCGGGGCTTCTACTCGCCGCCCCCTTTACAATAGTGGTAGCCCTGATAATTAGAATTAGCCTGGGCTCCCCCGTAATATTCCGCCAAACGCGGCCGGGATTACATAAAACTCCTTTTACTATTTATAAATTTAGGACAATGATTAGCACTCTAGATAAGAACGATGATTTGCTGCCGGATAAGGAACGGCTTACTCGCTTAGGCATTTTTCTGCGCAATCACAGCTTGGACGAGATACCGGAGTTTTTCAACGTCATAAAAGGTGACATGAGCCTAGTAGGTCCACGACCGCTGCTGACATCTTATTTGGAACGATACACGTCTGAGCAACAACGGAGACATCAAGTCAAGCCAGGCATTACCGGATGGGCGCAGATTAACGGCCGCAACGCCCTGTCGTGGCCCGACAAATTCAAGCTAGATCTTTGGTATGTTGATAACTGCTCGCTATGGCTCGACATAAAAATCTTATTGATGACTTTGATTAAGGTATTAAGAAAAGAAGGCATCAACGCTCAGCAGCATGCGACCATGCCGGAATTTAAGGGAGACAACTCATGAGCAAGAGTAACTATTCAATCATGTTTCTCGGCAAAAAAAACGATGAGTATTGCAGTCAAGCCTTGAGCTTTTGCCGGCTGCATTTTGACCAAGTTCAAGTGGAATTAGGAGAATGGGGCGACCCGTGGCCTGAAGACACTGAGTGGGAGGGAGACTATATCATTTCATATTTATCGCGATGGGTAATTCCTGAGAGCCTGCTGGAAAAAGTAAAAATCGCGGCAATTAATTTTCATCCGGCAACACCTGATTATCCGGGAATCGGCTGCAATAACTTTGCGCTCTATGAGGAAGCATCGGAATATGGAGTAACTTGTCATCATATGGATACTCTTGTTGATACGGGTGACATTATTGCAGTTAAGAGATTTCCGATTCTTCAATCAGATAATGTTAGATCATTGCTTGACAAAACATATAAATGTCAGCTCACTCTTTTTTACGAAATCATGGAAAACATTATCCAGGGAAAAGAATTGCCGAAGTCACAAGAAAAATGGACGAGAGCGCCCTTCACAAGGAAAGAATTTAACGAACTAAGAAAAATCAAGTTAAACATGAGCAAAGAAGAAATCATAAAAAGGGTCAGAGCCACCAACTATGGTGCCTGGAAACCATATATCGAATTACATGGGTTCTGTTTTGAACTTAGAAACAAGCCAGAAGATTAACGACCTCAGCGGGTCGCGGCGGCGGCTTTTCCGGTTTGTTCGCTATTTATCAACAATTCAGTCTCGGAAAAAACTGTATTTATCTCGCCGGCTCGCACAAGTTTCTCAATGT
>JAUVQD010000052.1 GCA_030598355.1 Actinomycetes bacterium | reverse complement strand
TTACATCTTCAACGGGCCCATCACTTCCGGGCACAACTGGAACCCCGGCTTTGGCCATATGTTCTTTTGCGGCAGATTTATTGCCCATCATTGTGATAACCTCGGCGCTTGGACCGATAAAAGTCAAATTGCAGGATTGGCATACCTCGGCGAATTTCGCGTTTTCAGCTAGAAATCCGTACCCGGGATGAATTGCGTCCGCTCCGGACACCTCGGCCGCTGAAATAATGTTGGGAATGCTTAAATAACTTTGCGCTGCCGCTGCCGGCCCAATACAAACTTTCTCGTCGGCAAGTCTCGTTGCTAATGCGTCAGTATCGGCCTCGGAATGCGCGGCCACAGATTTTATACCAAGCTCTCGACAAGCGCGGATTATCCTTAGAGCAATCTCTCCGCGGTTGGCAACCAATATTTTTTTAAACATCGACAAAATAATCTCCAGGTTCTAAACATGCGCAGGCTAAAAACTAAAAGATGCTAACGTTGTCTCTTTTGAACCGGATTACACCGGCTCAAAAACGAGCAGAACTTGACCATATTCAACAGGCTGACTATCCTCGACCAAAATATGCCGGATGACTCCCTTGTCTTCAGCTGTGATTTCATTCATCAATTTCATCGCCTCCAAGATACAGAGCGTCTGACCCTGCTCTATCTCGGAATCGACCTCAACAAAGGGCTCAGCGCCGGGTGACGGGGAACGATAAAAAGTACCGACCATCGGCGCTTTTACCTCGAACCAATTATCTGGATAGGACTCTTCGTTTGCACCGGTTTTGGTCTTTTCTTCCTGGCTCGATGCAGCCTGGCCCTTTTCTTTAGTTGTCGTATCGTTGCCTAATTCAACAGCCAAAGGTTCACCTTTACGAACGGTGATTTTGACATCTCCTTCTTCAACTAGGACTTCATTGACATCACTTTGTTCAACCATTTTTATTAGCTCACGGATCTGAGATACGTCCATATAGCCCTCCTCCCTAACCGCGCCTGTTTCAGCGGCCGTCATAAATACCGCTTTTTCCGCCCCTTCAGCATGAGCCAATAAATACTTTTTTGTCTCTATCGGAAACAAGGCGTAACTCAAGACATCCTCTTCCGACTTCGCCAAGTCACCAATGCCCTTAGTGTAATCTTCCCACGTTTCAGTTAGTAAATCTGCCGGCCGGCCTGTGATTCTCGGCGTGTCCGCCAAAATGCGCTCCTCAATTGCGGCAGACATGGGGCCAGGGGCACGCCCGTAATGCCCACGTACATATTTTTTCATTTCTTCCGGAATAACAGACCATCTCTTTCCCGTCAGTATATTGATAACGGCCTGAGTCCCAACTATCTGGGAAAGCGGGGTAACCAATGGCGGATAACCTACCTCCGCGCGCACTTTAGGAATCTCTTCAAGTACATTCTTAAGCCGATCCACAGCATTTTGTTCCTGCAGTTGGCTGATCAAATTAGATATCATTCCGCCCGGCACTTGGTGTGAAAAAACCTTCATGTGCTCGATCGAAGTCACCCCGCGCTTATAACCTCTCTTGGTTCGGATAGTTTCGAAATACTCGGCTATCTCATATAAAGAATCTAGATCAAGTCCGGAATCATAGGGAGAATCCTTAAAAGCTCCAACAATCATCTCTGTCGCGGGTTGCGAGTTTCCAAAAGCCAAGGGGACTGTCGCTGTATCAATGATATCAGCGCCGGCTTCGATCGCTTTTAAGTAATTCATCGGAGCCATGCCACCGATATAATGACAGTGAAGATGGATAGGAAGATCTATTTCTTTTTTCATTCTCTTGACCAGATTGTAGGTTCGATACGGGGAAAGCAGAGCCGCCATATCTTTGATGCAAATCGAATCGACTCCCATCTCGGCGAGCTCAAGGGCTGTCTCTACATAGTGCTCAAGTGTGTGAACCGGGCTGATTGTGTAAACGACTGCTCCCTGTGCGTGAGCACCGACTTCCTTAACCGCATCAATTGACACTTTTAGATTGCGGGTATCGTTAAGAGCATCAAAAATTCGAAAAATATCCATGCCAGTTCTTGCCGCGGCATGGACAAAACGCCTAACTATATCATCAGGATAATGACGGTAACCGACAATATTTTGCCCGCGAAGCAGCATCAAAAGCGGCGTTTGCCTCATGTGGGACTTAATGATGCGCAAACGATCCCAAGGATTTTCATCTAAGAACCTCAAACAAGAATCAAATGTCGCGCCGCCCCACATCTCGGTAGCGAAAAAACCTATATCGTCGATGTTCTTCAAGATAGGCATCATATCTTCAGTTGTCATTCGGGTAGCCCAAAGAGATTGGTGCGCGTCTCTTAAGGTCGTGTCACATATTTTTATAGGGCGTTCTTTCATTTAAAGATCACATCCATTACTTTCCATTTTTTTAGGCCTCCTAAAAAATACCAAGATATACCAAGCTCAAATAAAATGTGTGGACCGCGGTTTTGCCAGGCGCGATAATCCAAGAGGCTTAACCTCATTATACTGAAGAGTCGAAACAAAAGGTAGAGAGAAATGGCAGCGGGAAGCTTTGCTAGACTCTGGTCATATAAGTATCTGAACGAGTATCTATTTTTAAACGATCTCCGACATTAATGAATAATGGAACTTGAACAACCGCGCCGGTTTCTAGTTTTGCCTGCTTACTACCGCCAGTTGCGGTATCGCCTCGAACTCCGGGGTCGGTTTCTGCGACCTCGAGCTCAACAAAGAAAGGCGGCTCCACCCCAATAGGCCGATCCTCGTGCATCAGAACCTCGATATCAGTGTTTTCTTTTATATATTTCATGACCTCGCTCACTAATTCAGGCGGTAGAGATATTTGCTCGTATGTGCTGTTATCCATGAAAGCGTAATTTTCCCCGTCTTTATACAGATATTGCATTGTCCGGTGCTCCAGATGGGCCAGCTCAAATTTTTCACCCGCTCGAAAGGTCTTATCTAAAGACGCCCCTGTTTTGACGTTCTTTACCTTGGTCCTGACAAAAGCACCGCCCTTGCCGGGCTTTACGTGCTGGAAATCGACGATGAAAAAGAGCGTACCGTCAATTTCAATCGCCATGCCTGTTTTGAATTGATTTGTCGATATTTGCATACAATCTCCCTACTAGCCGATCTCTATGAGCTCTTTCGAACTATTGGTTAGAACCTCAACCCCATTTTCACGCATGACTACCATATCTTCGATTCTAACTCCGCCAAAACCTTCAAAGTATAGCCCCGGCTCAACAGTAAAAACCATGTTTTTCTCAAGCGGCTTTTTGTTTTTAGGTCCAAGGCTTGGTCCCTCATGAACCTCCAGACCCAAACCATGTCCTAGATTATGACTAAATTTGTCGGCCATGCCAATAGCCAGGAAGTATTCCCTTGCGACCGCGTCCGCTTCAGCACCCGTCATTCCGACCTTCAGTTTATCAAGAACCAGCTGTTGAGCCTCTTTAACACCAGCATAAACTTGGCGTTGACGTTTGCTCGCCGGCCCCATAACAATAGTCCGCGTCATATCAGCATGATAACCGCTATAAACAGCGCCGAAATCCATTTTGATGAAGTCGCCGAGCTGAAGAAGACGATCTTCCGCCCCCGCGTGCGGGAAAGCGGAATGCGGACCGCTGGCGACAATCGTGTCAAAACTTGAGCCATCGGCCCCGGCTTTTTTCATACGATAGTCAATTTCCATCGCGACATCTGTTTCGCGCAGACCAGGCTGAATAACCTTTAGCACCTCAGAAAAAACATTGTCGCTAATCGCGGCTGCTCTAGATAAGTTTTCAATCTCTTTTTCACCTTTGATCAAACGCTCTTCCTCAACAAAGCTTTTAAGCGGCACCAGTTCGGCTTTTGTTTTTTCTTTTAAAGCTTCCCACTGGGCGACAGAGAGATTATTAGCTTCAAAACCCACACGTTTTATTTCAAACTCAATCATTGCTGAGGCGGCAATACCCCATGGCGAACCCGTAAGCTGACGGATATCGCATCCCAAGTTCGCGGCGGACGCTTTGGCGACATATCTTGAATCCACAAAGAGAATCGCCACACCTTTTTTCATAAGCATGAACCCGCCAAAATCGGGGTCAAACAATGTGGGCCGATTCAATAAATATCGAATATTCGCAATATTGGTAGCAAGTAGGGCGGGTACACTTTTGTCAAATAACGCATAAAGACTCTCGAAACGATCTAACTCCTGGTTCAAGAGGTTCTTTCCTTTGCTTGCCGCACAAAAATAGCGGCGTCAAGAGCCAGTGAATAGCTATCAGGCCCAAAACCGCTAATCTGACCAGTGGCGACACCGGCCACGACTGACTTATGCCGGAATGGTTCTCGAGAATAGATATTTGACAGATGCACTTCTATGATCGGAATAGACAGAGTCGCTAAAGCATCTCTGATCGCGATTGAGTAATGGGTGAACGCGGCCGGATTGATAATGAGGCTGTCATATCCTTGTCGCGCATTTTGGATAGCTTCAATTATTTCTCCTTCATGATTTGACTGAAAAGCCTCGACTTCTACACCCAGGCTCTTCGCGCGTTCTTCGAGACCTCTGTTTATCTCTTCCAGAGTCACTTGCCCATAAACTTCTACTTCTCTTTCACCAAGAAGATTTAAATTTGGCCCATGGATTACAAGTATCTTCATAATTTTAAAACCCTCCAAAATAGTCTACGTCAAGCGGCGAAGTGTCTCTTTTATTACCTTTGGGTCTACAGACGACACCACCGGTCTTCCGAGCCCTTTTAGAAGAACAAAATTATCACTGCCTTTTGTTCTTTTTTTGTCATGTTTTAAGTGTTCCAGAACTTTATCGGGATCTATGTTTTTCATGGTTAATGGTAGCCCGGCAGCGCCAGCCAGGGCTTTAAAGTCCTGAACCTCGTCTTCTCTTAACCAGCCTTTGGCTCTCGCCACTAGAGCCGCTCCCATCATTCCAACAGAAATTGCCTCACCGTGATTATATTGTCGATAACCGGCCACTGCTTCAAGCGCGTGTCCGATAGTATGACCATAATTGAGAATAGCGCGTCTACCTAAATCGTGCTCATCCTCCCCGACCACGTCAGCCTTAAAACGGCAGCAATCGATAATTATCGGAACTAAATCACTGATATTGTCGGTTAGAGGCAAGGCGCTTTTTACTTTTTCGAAAAGCGGATCACCGCTGATAAAAGCGTATTTTACAATTTCTCCCAAACCAGTCCTGAGTTCACGCGCCGACAAAGTTCTGAGTGTCTCAGGATCGATTATCACTAGCTGTGGCTGGTAGAAAGCTCCGATAATATTTTTAGCCAAACGGTGATTGACGGCCGTTTTTCCGCCAACGCTACTGTCTACTTGAGCCAAAAGGGTCGTCGGTATCTGAACCAGCGGGATACCCCTCATGTAGGTAGCCGCCACAAAACCAGCGAGATCGCCGATAACTCCGCCGCCAAGAGCGACGATCACAGTCTCCCTGTCGGCGCCAAAATTGAGTAGTTTTCCATAGAGCTTATTTGTGGAGGTAAGACTCTTGTACCGTTCTCCGGCGGGAACCGTGACAATTGAGAGATCAAAACCAGCCTCTTTAAGAGATGTTTTCAGATTCCGGCCATACAATTTATTGATCTCGTCGTTAGTAATTACGACTAGCCGGCTTAGCGCTGGAAGAGCTGCCCTGATCAATCGACCCGAATCAGCGATCAAACCTGAGCCAATCAGAATGTCATAACTTCTGTCGCTTAAGGTTACTTTGACTTTGCTGGTCGACAATCTTCTACCCCTCGTTAAGGCTCTTGAGGATCTCGTCAACTATTTCTTTGGGAGTCTTATTGTCAGTGGTTAATACAATATGAGCGGTTGCTTCATATAATTCTCGCCGTTCCTCAAAGAGCTTGGCTATCGCGGCCTCCGGGTCGGGAACATCGAGAAGGGGCCGGTCTTGCTGATCACGAAGGCGCTCGACTAATACCTCCTGAGATGTTTTTAAATAGATTGTCAAAAATTCAACCTCAAGTTTTCTTCTGTTCTCTGGTTTTATGATAACCCCGCCGCCGCATGCCAAAATAATGGGCTCACCAATATCGGCCATTCCTTCCAATGCTTGGCGTTCCCAGTCGCGCCAAGCATCTTCACCTTGATTAGCGAATACATCGGCGACATCGGCCTCAGCCAACTCCATAGCGATGTCGTCAAGATCGACAAAACTGAGTCGAGCGGTTCTAGCTAAAAGAGACCCGACTGTGGATTTCCCGCTGCCCATAAAACCAATCATAGCGACACTTTTCATAACGACACCTGCTTTTCATATCCCGTTTTGTTCCTCGTGAACTCATCTACACTATCTCCCCCGAATTTCACGAGAGCAGCTTTGGCCAGCTCAAGAGCAACCATCGCCTCACCAATTACCGCGGCGGCCGGAAGAGCGCAGATATCTGCGCGCTCAGACAACGCAGTTGTCTCTTTTTTAGTCAAAATATCAACTGTTTTTAAGCCCGCGCCAAGTGTAGGTATTGGTTTCATCGCCGCTCGTATCAGAATAGGGGCGCCGTTTGACATGCCGCCTTCGATGCCGCCGGCGCGATTCGTGGCGCGGGAATATCCTTGGTCTTCTTCAAATAATATTTCATCATGAGCAACTGACCCTCGTCGGCCGCCAAGATCAAAACCATCTCCAATTTCGACTCCCTTGATAGCGGGTATACTGGCAATTGCCCTAGATAGATTGGCATTCAGCCGATTATCCCACTGATCGTAGCCACCTAAGCCCGGAGGGCAACCAAATGCTAGAACTTCAAAAAGACCGCCCAGGGTGTCTCGATCCTGCGCGGCGCGTTTTATTTCTTCCACCATCGAGCCGGACGACTTCTGATCAAAACAGCGCACCGGCGACTCATCGATAATTCCCAAATCACCTGGGCCGGGCACGGCTGAATTCACGGTTTTAATTGAGCCAATTTGAACGACATGGCTGATGATGGAGATCCCGATCTCCATCAATAAGCGCTTTGCGATAGCACCCAAAGCCACTCTGGCCGCTGTCTCTCTGGCGCTGGCTCGCTCAAGCACATTTCTAATATCTTTTTGTCCGGTTTTAAGTACACCTGAGAGGTCGGCGTGGCCGGGCCTGGGAGAGAGAGCCGCGTCTGTTTCTTGCTCTGATGGTTCAACCGCCATTTTGGAAGACCAGTTTTGCCAGTCACGATTATTTATTAAGAGTGAAATCGGGGAACCAATTGTCGACCCGTGACGAACCCCTGAGAATATTTGGGCTGTGTCTTGCTCAATCTTCATTCTCCCGCCGCGACCGAAGCCTAGCTGTCGCCGAGCGAGATCTTTGTTGATGTCGTCACTTACCAGGGATAGGCCGGCGGGAATGCCCTCTATAACAGCTATTAAGCCCTGCCCGTGCGACTCACCGGCCGTCAGAAATCTTAACATGTTGTTAAAGATACCAGATGCTATTGGCTAGCGGTAGGGTCGGTCTCTTATTTCGTGACGTCTTCCCCAACCTGGAGGGTCACGGTGTCGTCACCGTAAAGAAACGAAGCGCTGTCCCCGCTAATAGCGGTGACTTGAAAAGACGATTCCCCGACTCTTTCGCCGGATCGTACGGTATATGGTGATGAATCATACTCAACGCTTGCGAAAAGAGTGCCATTTTCATTATTTATCCCGCTGAGGGAGAGCACTTGCTCTTCCGACGCTTCAGCGGTCGGACTCGTCGATGAATCGCCTGAAGACAAAGGCACTATTTTAGTAGTCGACGGCGCCGGCGTAGAGGTCGAATTAGACGGTCTAAAAGGGTCTCTGGTTTCATAGACTTCATAATCAGCGTTCAAGGGTGTTTCGGTTGTGTCATCCGCAATTTCTTCTGAAAGCGATGGCTGCGCCACCGTGTCAGAGCTAATTTCCGAAACCGCTGCCCGGGTATCTTTCTCAAGTTTTTTAGCTGTCTTAGTCAGTGATGAAGACAGAACCAGCG
>JAUVQD010000150.1 GCA_030598355.1 Actinomycetes bacterium | reverse complement strand
CTGTGCCCGGTTTGCCAAAGCCGTAATGTCAAAAAAAGAGTCTCGCTATTCGCGTCGAGATCGACCGGAGATAGCGAAAAATCGTCAGGCTCAAGCTGCGCCAGTTGTTCTTCGTCAAATTGCAGCACCTGCGGCTAGCTTTTTAATTTCTAAAGACCAAGGACTCGATACGCAAGACACAGGGAGAAGTTTTGAGCGAAGACAACTTATCGGAAATCAACAATCTGGCAGAGCTTGAAAACCTCGCTAGCTCTTGTAAAAAGTGTCCTCTCCACGAAACCCGCACGAAAATTGTTTTCGGGGTTGGGAATCCGACTTCTGAACTGATGTTTATCGGAGAAGCACCGGGTTTCTACGAAGACCAGAAGGGAGAGCCGTTTGTCGGAGCAGCCGGCCGATATCTAGACGAGCTTCTCATCTCTGTTCTGGGCTTGACCCGTAAAGACATCTTTATTGCCAATGTCCTGAAATGTCGCCCGCCGGGTAATCGCGATCCCCTTCCGGATGAAATTGCCTGTTGCCGCCCGTTTCTGGATAAGCAAATTGAACTAATTGATCCAAAAGTCCTCTGCACGCTTGGAAATCACGCCGGGCGCGTGATCTTGGACGAAAAAATGAATATATCCCGGGTTCATGGAGAAAAATCGGAATTCGGTAGTCGCTGGATTTTCCCCGCCTACCACCCCGCGGCAGCTCTCTATGCCGGCAAGATAAAGGAGATACTCATAGAAGATTTTAAGAAACTCGGTGAGCTCCTAGCTGAGGATGATTTTCCAAAAAAAGAAGGTTCAGATCCGGTCGAGCAGATGGATCTCTTCTAGGTGTCCTCTGAATTATCTCAGCTTAGCTTGATCACTGAAAGTGAAGATCAGACAAAGTGTCTAGCTATGAAAATTGCTCCGGCTGTGAGAGCTGGTGACGTCATTTGCCTAACAGGTGATTTGGGTGCCGGCAAGACCCACTTTGTCCAGGGTTTAGCCCTTGCTCTTGGAGTCGAAGGCCAGATAACGAGCCCCACGTTTACAATTATCAAAGAATACTCGGGCCGATTACCTCTATATCACTTTGATGTTTTTCGATTATCGGAATCCAAGGAAATGGCCGCGATCGGTTATGAGGAATACTTTTTTGGCGAGGGCGTAACGGTTATTGAGTGGGGCGACAAGATTGCCGATATCCTTCCGAAAGACCATTTAGTGATTGAGTTTCACCGTGACATTGAATCAGAAAATCGGAGGCTGATCATTGTGAAGGCTAGCGGACCAAGGTCTGAAAAACTAAAAAAGGAGTTGGCAGACGAGTGATTCTGGCTTTTGACACCAGCACTGATTGGCTATCGATCGCTATTGGCAGATCCGATCAGATTATCGCGGAAATAGAAGAACGCGCTCCGCGAGCCCATCTCAATCGCCTTTTGCCGGCTATCGATGACCTGCTGAAAAAAGCTGGAGGCGCACCCGGTGATATTGAGCAGATCGCTGTTGGAGTGGGTCCAGGTTCTTTTACCGGAGTAAGAATTGCGATCTCCACGGCCCAAGGACTCGCCCACGCCATTGGTTGCCCTTTGATTGGAGTATCTACCCTTGATACCATTGCTGCCCGTCTACCTAAAAGCAACGCGACCATCTATCCAATTCTTGACGCCAAACGAGGCGAAGTCTATACGGCCGGATATAATAACCTCGGCCATCGAGTCTCGGACCACCAGGTGCTCGCTCCAGAAAAACTAGCGCGGAAACTAAGTGAATCAGGCAAGCCTGTCCTTATGACCGGCGACGGATTGGAGAAATATAGAGATATCTTTCAGAACGAACTTGGAGACCTGGCAACCTTTAGCAAACCAACGCTTTGGCCCCCCAATGCTTCTGTTTTAATTAAGCTGGCCAGGGAAAAAATAGAAAAGGAGCCTGTTGGGTCGTATTTCAAGGTCTTGCCCATTTACATTAGGCTATCTGATGCTGAGGAGAGTTCGAAACGGGAAAAGTCATAATTAGAAATTTGGCAATTCATGATATGCGCCCCGAGCATCTCGACGGCGTTTTATCCATTGAAAATCGTTCATTCCCAAGTCCCTGGACAAGAACTGCCTTCGCCAGCCACCTGGAACACCCGGAGTTCGCCAAGTACTTAGTAGCGATCACGCAAAATCAAGTAATCGGTTATACCGGACTTTTTTTCGGCGGCGGGCAAGGACAAATAACTAATCTAGCCGTCGATCCAGACAGACGGCACCGGGGAATCGGCACTCGTCTATTCCTGGCAATGATCGATCATTGCCAAGCCCTAGGCCTGGAAGGCTTAAGTTTAGAAGTTAGAGTCGCTAACGAAAGCGCCCAAACACTATACGAAAGGTTTGGCTTTGCCAAGGTTGGGCAGCGAAAAGGTTACTACCAGGAAACAGGGGAAGACGCATATGTGATGTGTCTTTTCGACCTGTGTAAAAAAGAACAGGCAGACATATTTGAAGCAATCCGAAAGGGTTTGGATAATCGTGAATTCAGCGACAATCTTAGCGATTGAGACATCGTGTGACGAAACGGCGGCGGCCGTTGTTCGCGACGGCCGCGAATGCCTTGGTCAGGCGCTCGCCTCACAAATCGACCTTCATGCTCGATTTGGCGGCGTCGTGCCCGAGATAGCCAGTCGAAGCCACCAGGAAGTGATTAACCCGATAATTGAAGAGGCCCTAGAGCGATCAGGTAAATCTCTTGCCGACCTTGACGGGATTGCTGTTACCCAAGGCCCCGGATTGCCTGGAGCCCTAATGGTGGGAATGGCAACCGCCAAAGCGCTTAGCTTTGGCGCGAGTAAACCCTTGATAGGCGTGAACCATATTGAGGGTCATATATTCGCCAGTTTTTTTGATCATCCGGATCTTTCGCCCCCATTTATTTCTTTAGTTGTATCAGGCGGACACACGCTTCTTGTATATGTAAGCGATTGGGGTGAATACGAGGTTCTCGGAGAAACACTTGATGATGCCGCGGGTGAGGCTTTTGATAAAATATCCTCATACCTGGGGCTGGGATATCCGGGCGGACCTATCATTGAAAACCTGGCAAAAAAAGGTGATCCGGCGGCTATTAACTTTCCCAGGGCGATGATGAAGACGCCCAACTATAATTTTAGCCTCAGCGGTTTAAAAACTTCTGTTCTCTATTATATAGCTAAGAAAAAATCGGCCCATGAGGAGATAAACCTGGAGAATCTTGCAGCTAGTTTTCAGGAAGCTGTTATTGATGTTCAGGTTTCCAAAACAGAACGGGCCATCCGGGAGAAAAATGTCGACCGCCTAGTCTTAGCTGGTGGAGTGGGCGCCAACATGAGGCTGAGAGCACGCTTAGCTGAAGTGGTAAAAACAAATGGCTGGAGGCTCTACTACCCGCCATTAGCCCTATGCACTGATAACGCTGTTATGATCGGTGCCGCGGCGTGGTTTGGGTACAACCGCGGCGCCTTTCTTGGACTAGACGCGGAAACTAAGCCAAACATGACCCTTAATTGAAGAAACGCATAATTGGGTAAGAACAATGTGCTTGCAGCTAGCAAATGAGTGAGTTCAGGGAAACAAGCCCAAACCGGGCAATGTTTTTTTAGTTTGTCGCTTGATTTAGAAAAATGCTTCCTGTAGGATACCGTTAGCACTCGCAGGGTTAGAGTGCTAAACAGCAAGGTTGAAGGAGGGATATATTGTGAATTTAAAACCATTAGGCGATCGGGTAGTAGTAAAACCAAGCGAAGGCGAAGAGCGCACACCAAGCGGCATTGTCTTGCCTGACTCCGCGAAAGAAAAACCTCAAGAAGGAGAAATTGTCGCAGTTGGAACTGGTCGCACCGAAGACGGTCAGAAGATCACGCCGGAAGTGAAGGTTGGCGACAAAGTCATTTACTCTAAATACGGCGGAACGGAAATTAAATCCGACGGAATTGAGTATTTAATCCTTAGAGAAACAGACGTCTTGGCTACAATCGGCAATTAATAAACCTTACAGACTAAAAAACTATTCAATTTAAAAAGATGAAAGGAGTACGGTATGGCAAAAGAATTAAAATATGACGAAGAAGCGCGGCGAGCGCTCGAAGCCGGTGTCAACAAGCTGGCAGACGCAGTTAAGGTAACCCTAGGCCCAAGGGGTCGATATGTGGTTCTCGATAAAAAGTTCGGCAGCCCGACAATTACTAACGACGGCGTTACTATAGCGAAAGAGATCGAGGTAGAAGACGCTTTTGAGAATATGGGAACACAGCTCGTAAAAGAAGTGGCCACCAAGACAAACGACGTAGCCGGTGATGGAACAACAACCGCTACGCTGTTGGCACAAGCAATTATAAGGGAGGGCCTGCGCAATG
>JAUVQD010000109.1 GCA_030598355.1 Actinomycetes bacterium | reverse complement strand
GGCTTGAGTATTGGATGTGTCATCCGCCCAGAGAACGTATCTTCTGACCTTGAAATCTATTTGCTTACGACTAGTCATATTTTCCACAACTATGCCATCAGCCGAGGTAGTCGTAATAATCGTCCGGAGCACTGGATCGCCATCATCGTCAACATCTTGATAATTCGGAGGATTACCAGTAGTAAGCGATGGATCATCCGGCCATTGAGAGGGCAATGAATTATAGACCTGCTCGTAATCATTACTACGTATCTTCTCCATCTCTTCGTTGGCTAGCTGTGTTCCAAGGGATCGAGAAGTTGTATATTTAAAGACACTGATCGACGCGTCAAACATCACCATCATCGTGGTGACGGCGCCAAGCAGAACGATGCTGGCAAACGCCATCTCAATCATGGTAAAGCCGCGAGCGTCTTTAATTTTCTCTAAAAACCGTGGTTTGTTCACTTAACCTTTCCACTCGGCTCTTAAATAAAGCTTAGAGGGCAGACTATTTCGACTGACCGCAATGAGCCTTGCAGGCTCCTCTCTATTTCTTTTCACTTATTGATATCGGCAGATATGGCTCATTAGTTTAACGATTTCTAGCGAAAGAGGCTCGTTCTGTTGGTTGTGAAAAGAAAATCGGTAAAGGGTATCTAAGAATTAACGAGGGATCGAAAAAGCTCCAGCTCATCTCGGAGCAATCTGGTGATAAGGAAGTTCTTTTTGATGTTCTCTCGGCCGGCTTTTCCAAGCTCCAGCGCCAAATCATCATTCTCAAGGATTTCCAGAGTGCGATCGGCACATTCTTCGACGGAATCTATTAGAAACCCGCCGCCTCCCGTCAGCTGCATGGGTATTCCTCCCGCTCTTCCGGCAACAACGGGCGTTCCCTTCCAAAGAGCCTCTGAAACAACCAGGCCAAAGCCCTCTCTAATAGATTTTTGGATGACAACACTCGACAGCCTTTGAAAGGCATTGACCTCCATGTTGCCAACGCCCGTCAGGTTCGTTAAGACGTGGAGGTGGATATCGTTTGTGTCAAGCGCTGTTAGCTCGGAATATATCTCCCATGCTTCTGGATCATCTAGCGCCATCGAACCTACGAGCGCTAAGTGAATACTCGGCCTGCTTTCCTTAACCATTTTATAGGCCTTGATAACACCTAGCGGATCCTTCCACCTGTCAAAACGGGAGACCTGAGTAATGAATGGCTCGCCCGGGAAAATCCCTAACCAAGCCAGAATTCTGCTGGCCATCTTGTGTGAAAGTTCGAGATTCTTGGGGCTCAAGGGATCAATAGCCGGAGGCATTATTTCGACATTAACATTTGGAAATTTTGGTGGAACGAACTCTTTCATCGTAAAAACAATTTTGTGATAATGCAGAACGTATTCCTTCAGATGATCCCAAGCTTCCTCATTTGACCGAGACGTATCAATGTGGCAGCGCCAAACCCATTTTGTTTCTTGCTGCTTGCGGCAACACTCGATAAGAGCGGCCGGCTGTGGATCATGGACTACTATGATATCGTAATCTTTGGGATTCAGCTCTCGACTGTTTATGACGTTGTAATTGAGATAAGTTTCTTTCTCATCCCGGTCGAGATACTTCTTCGCCCCTTGTAACGCGTTGTGTATGTCTTTGGTGACCTTAAAGAACGACCCCTCACCAAAAATTGTTCTCCACTCAACCCTAAGACCTAAATCATTCTCAAGCGGGACAATTGACCTGAGTAGCTCAGAAACCCCGCCACCGTAGGAAGTGGCATTAATATGAGCCACGCGTAAAGACTTAAGTTCGCTCGCCAATTGGCGCAGTTCCTCTATGACCTCGGAACCAACAATCTTTGCGTAGCCGTCTATTGGTTGACGCCCGACATCGACCAACTGAAGCATTAGCTACCCTCCTGTCTATTACTTTTTGTTTCCCTGAAGTTGGGGAAGAAAACATAATAAGGTACTTATAAAAATATCTTACCTCAACCGCTCTGCTAACGCTTGACTTAGCGGAGTCTTTTGCACTAAAGTTTTTTAGAAACGACCAGGAAGGGATAATTACTTATGAAAGCCAGGCCACCGCTTAAGATCTTGACGTTTACCTTGCTCTGGTTCGCGATTTTTCCGGCAAACGCATACGCGTATCTCGACCCTGGAACGGGCAGTTACGTCATCCAGGTATTGGTCGGGGTTTTTCTTGGCGGTATCTTCGCCATCAAAGTTTTTTGGGGCAATATTAAGAAATCAATACTAAATTTTGTTTCAAAACGTAAAAAAACCTAATTTCTATCATGCCTGACCACGTCGTTCCTGGATCTTTTCGAGATCCGAGCGGTTTTCTGTTTTTTCAAAATCATGAATTATACCGCCAGATCAACAAGGGATACCAGCAAAATTACGATCATCTTATTGACTCCAATCTTTATGAAGCTTTAGTTGAGTCTAATCTTTTAATCCCACACAAAGAGGCCGACATAAAATATGCCGTCTCCGATGATGCCTACAAGATTATTAAGCCGGAGTACATACCTTTCATTTCTTATCCTTACGAGTGGAGCTTTAGCCAGCTTAAGGACGCGGCTCTAACTACTTTAGATATTCAAAAGAAAGCCCTGAAATTCGATATGAGCCTTAAAGATTGCAGCGCCTACAATATTCAATTTGCCTGCGGCAAACCGGTCTTCATTGACACACTGTCTTTTGAAAAATATACAGAGGGCCAACCATGGGTCGCGTATAAGCAGTTTTGTCAGCACTTTTTGGCGCCACTAGCGCTAATGGCACATACCAACATACAGCTGAGTCAAGTGTCGCGGGTTTTTATTGATGGCATTCCACTTGACCTAGCCAGCTCAATGTTGGGATTTAAGACGCGTTTTAAATTCTCGCTCCTCTCCCACGTTCATTTGCATGCTAAGAGCCAACGTAGATTCTCGGACAAAGCGATTAAAAAAACTAACCATCGCCTTGGTCGTATGGCTTTTTTGGGACTCATTGATAATCTTGAGTCAGCGATTCGGAAGCTCAAACCTCGTGCAATACGTACAGAGTGGGTTGACTACTATGAAAAAGACGGATACGAGCAAAAGGCGTTTGAACATAAAAAAAGTCTTCTGTCAGGTTTTCTGGACACTTGCAATCCTGAGAGCCTTTGGGATCTCGGCGCCAATACCGGGGTTTTTAGCCGGTTGGCGAGTGATCGTGCCATCAAAACGATTGCTTTTGATATTGACCCGGGCGCGGTCGAAAATAGTTACCTGCAAACAATCGCGAACGACGAAGAAAATATCCTGCCTCTAGTTCTGGATTTGAGGAATCCAAGTCCGGGTATCGGGTGGCAACACGAGGAACGCATGTCGCTGGTTGAGCGCGGCCCCGCTGATATGGTTTTTGCCCTGGCCCTCATTCACCACCTTGCGATATCTAATAACTTGCCGTTTGATAAAATAGCTCAGTTTTTCGCGGCTATCTGCAATAATCTGGCAATTGAGTTTGTGCCAAAACAAGACGAGCAGGTCAAGAGACTTCTGGCCACGCGCGAAGACATATTCCCCAACTACACGCGTGAGGCTTTTGAGAAATCATTTGAACAATATTTCGAAATAATGGAATCGAATAAAATTGAGAGCTCGGAACGCGTACTTTACTTAATGGTAAGGAAAACTTAAATTAAGATGATAAAGAATAAACTGTTGGCCCACACATTCTTGTTGGCGACATTTCCGATTCTTTTTCTTTATCAACATAATATTGAAGAGACCTCTTTCGATGAAATACTGCCATTTATTCTGATGTCCCTGGCTACCGCCCTTGTGCTCTTTTTTGTGGCGCGATTATTTTTGAAAGATGGCCTTAAGGCTGCCTTGGCAATTTCAGCTTTTTTGATTTTGTTTTTCTCCTATGGTCATGTGGCGCAATCAACCAGAAAATGGAACCCCGCCGGAATTGATAATGAAATAGTAGTAATGATTCTTTTCGTTTTGCTGGTTATCGCAGCCGTGGGTTTGCTCGCGAAGACAAAGCGAAACCTCGACAACTTATCAAAGATTTTGAATGTAACCGCCTTGGCTCTGATAACCACCTCCCTCGTCAACATTGGGCTCGTGCAACTGCAAAATATTTCTCTTGATCAAGAACCTATTGATCAGGGTAGCTCAAAGTCGGCAAAGATTATCCGTCGTGAAGATATCTCCTCCCAGCCCGACATTTATTACATTGTGCTAGATTCGTATCCGAGTGAATCAAATATTAGAGAAGTTTATAAATACGATAACCATGAGTTTTTTGACTACCTGGAAAAGAAAGGTTTCTACGTAGCCTCAGAAAGCCGGAGCAACTATGTACAGACTTATTTATCGCTTGCGTCTTCTTTAAACATGCAATATATTAACGATCTTAGCGACACGTTAGGAACAGAAGCCAGAAGCTTGGCCAGACCTAAAATGATGCTCAGAAACAATAAAGCAATGATGTTTCTGAAGGATAGGGGCTATAAGTTTGTCCATGTAAGATCCGGATGGACCGGTACTGATTATAATAAATACGCTGATATTCAGATCAACTCCGGATATGGCAGCGAATTCGCGACTATTCTGCTAGGAACAACAGCGCTTAGATTCCTTGATTCCCAGATCGGTTTGGTCGAAAAAGGTGCCAGGGCCCGCATACTGTCAATATTTGATAACATACCGCAAGTTTCACGAATCAACGAACCCACTTTTACTTTTGCTCACATTGTCCCGCCTCACCCTCCTTACTTTTTTGGCGCAAATGGAGAGCATGTCGAACGTGTGCGTTTTAAACTGAAGGGACGTGTTTGGGCTGAAAAGAACAAATATGTAGATCAGGTAAGGTTCGTAAATCAAAAAGTGAAGGTAATGATCGACAAGATTATCGCGAGCTCTGATATCCCGCCAATAATAATTTTGCAAGGAGACCATGGTCCCGCCTCATCTATCTATACAGATAAAGAGGGAAATTGGCGAAATCCTACTGATCGCCAGCTAAAGGAGAGGACCGGTATTCTAAACGCTTATTACCTTCCCGATGGAAAAGACGCGCAACTTTACCCGACGATAACGCCTGTGAACAGCCTGAAATACGTTTTTAACGCCTATTTTGACGCCAATTTCGAACGACTGCCTGATAAAACTTTTTATTCAGACTATCAGAAACCGTATCTCTTCAAGAATATCGATGACCGCATAAAGTAGTCAACTCTTATTGGGCACCTAGGGGTGGAAGATATCGCTTGTAATTGATAGTCTAGATTGGTATGTGCCTTCAGCGGGCAGATTTTGAGGGAAGTTTTTGAAGGGGTGGTGGTCGACTAGGTGGTCACGATTAATGAAGTGCTCAACGGTATAGCTATCATTTTAGAGATCTTCGGCGGTATTGTCATCTTCT
>JAUVQD010000188.1 GCA_030598355.1 Actinomycetes bacterium | reverse complement strand
GGCCGGTCTCCACCTGAGCCTGTTGGCCGCGGGCATCGGGCCCGGCGATGAAGTGATCACTACACCGCTTACTTTTGCGGCCACCGGCAACGTCATCGTTCATATCGGCGCTCAACCCGTTTTTGTTGACGTCAGCGACAAGGATATGAATATCGATCCCGCCAAGATCGAAGCCGCCATTACGGACAAGACGAAAGCGATCATGCCGGTGCATCTCTATGGACATCCTTGCGATATGGACGCCATTCTTGAGATTGCCGAGAAACATGATCTTTGCGTAATCGGCGATTCAGCCCACGCGGTCGAAGCGAAGCATCGCGGCAAACATGTCGGGTCCAGGAGCCACTTATCCGTTTTTAGTTTCTATGTAACTAAGAATTTAGTGACAGGCGAAGGTGGAATGATCACGACCGACAATGACTTCTGGGCGGAAAAAATAAAGACACTGGCTTTGCATGGCCTCAATCACGGAGCATGGAAACGCTATTCAGATGAAGGTTTTGAGCACTATCAAATTATCTTACCCGGCTATAAATATAACATGATGGATATACAGGCGGCGCTCGGCTTGCACCAACTTGACAGGATTGAAGCCAGCCTGAAGCGCCGAGAAGCGGTTTGGGCTAGATACGATGAGGCTTTCGCCGATCTGCCGTGCACCACGCCAGCGGAACCAAGCTCAGACGTTCGGCACGCGAGGCACCTCTACACATTGTTGATTGATGAGAGAATGACGGGCATCACCAGAAATGATTTTCAAGCCGCACTTCATCAAGAAGGGATCGGCACGGGAATTCATTTCGTCGCTCTGCACCTGCACCCCTATTACCAAAATAGATTCAATTATAAGCCGGATCAATTTCCGGTGTCTGAATTCGTAAGCGACAGAACCATCTCTTTGCCGCTTTCCGCCAAGCTTACCGAAGCGGAAATCGAACGCATTATCGACGCGGTGAAGAACGTTCTTAAATCGAGTAGTAAACTTCCGGCGCTGCCGGCCTTTGTGGAGTCCGAAAATGCCAATCCTAATGTTTCAATTCTTATTGCCTGTTATAACGAGGAGGCGCTCTTAAGACAGAGTGTCGCTGAGATAACCGCCACTATGAATCATACTCGATATACTTACGAATTGATCTTCAACGACGACTGCAGCCAAGATGGAACGCGAAAGATAATCCGCGAGATATGCGAGCGTGAATCAAACTGCCGCTATCTTTTCCACGAACAAAATGTGGGCCGAGGCGGGACGATTGTTGACGGGCTACGGATGTCAAAAGGCAATGTCGCCGGTTTTCTCGATATTGATCTGGAGGTCCATGCCAGATATATCCCTTCGCTAGTGTCGGCGATTGAAAGCGGGTCCTGCTCGGTAGCGACTATCGCCCGTGTTTATCCCATGAGCTGGCGCCCGTCGGCACTTGTAAGGACGGTCTTGAGCGTCGGCTATCGCCAGATCGTTGGCATTGTGTTGGGATTGCCGTTTGTAGATACGGAAACCGGTTTCAAATTTTTCGATCGGCGGCAGATTGCCCCGGTCCTCGATGAATGTGAAGAACAGGGGTGGTTTTGGGATACGGAAGTAATGGCTCTCGCTCATCAACACGGTCTTTTAGTACAAGAAATTCCCGGTCTGTTTCTCAGACGGCATGACAAAACGTCGAGCGTCAAGATGGTCCGGGATACGATAGCGTATACAAAAAGTCTGAAACGTTTTCGCAAAAGAATCAAAACCGCCGGGCCTACCAATGGAAACAATGTATCGACTCAAGAAAGAGAGAAACTTAGCAGTGAGAACAAAAAAGCCGCCTGAATTAATGCAACAGTTTTCGCTTCTTTTTATAAGGGGTTTCCAAGCGCTCGTCGATAAGCTGAGCTTTTTAAGAACCCAGAAACTAGCGCGTTTTGAGAGACATATCTTGATACTCGCAGCGCTGTCGATCACGTCGACGGTGATATTTATCAGCTACCATGCGGTGATCTTCTCTTATCCGAGTTATTCCCCGATCGAAAAAGTGATGGCTTTCGGACTTCTGCTTTGTGAGATATTCTTTGCCATCAATGGGATAGGCTACGTTTTCTGGATCAGTCAAGCCGGAAAATACGAATCAGCACATGATCAATATTTATCAAAAGAGTCCTCTTCATCTGTCGCTTGCTTGATGCCGGTCTGCGATGAACCTCTCGATATTATTGGCGAAACTCTCGCCAGTATCTGCGCCATGCGATACAAAAACAAACAAGTCTATGTTTTAGACGATTCAACTAAAGAACAGAACGTCAGGAATGTCAGCAATCTGGCTCGAGATTTCGGAGCGACCCTAATCAGGCGAGAAAACCGCCATCACTACAAAGCCGGCAACATTAATAATGCTCTGAAGCAAATAAAAGCCGACTATATCGCCGTATTTGACGCAGACCAAAGACCGGCACCGAATTTTCTCCGGGACCTCGTGCCGCTCTTTGCTGAAAATCCAAAGCTCGCCTTAGTCCAAACACCTCAAGATTATGAAAACTCGCATTCTCTAATAGCGCATGCGGCCGCACTCCAGAATTCGCTGTTCTACGAGTATATTGCGGAAAGCAAGGATGTTACGGGATCTATGTTTTGCTGCGGGACAAATTGCATTTTGCGAGGGGCGGCTCTCGCGGACGTTGGGGGATTCGATACGAAAACGTTGACTGAGGATTTTGCCACATCGTTAGAACTGCATGCCCGCGGTTGGCAAACCAGGTTTGTCGATAAATTGTACGTTATGGGCTTGGGTCCTGAAACGCTGGGTGAATATCTCAAGCAATACTCCCGGTGGGCCACTGGTACCCTTCAGGTTTTAAAAAGCGCGGTCAAAAAATTTGTTACAAACCCCAGGTCTTTGTCACCAAAGCAATGGTTTGAGTACTGGTTGTCCTGTAGCTATTATTTGTCGGGCTTGGCCAATTTCTATCTGGTGCTTCTACCCGCGGCCTACACTCTCTTTGGTGTAGATCTCATAAGAGGCAATCCCTTGATGTATCTCGTATTGCTTTTTATCGTTTTCATGTCTTTTTGGAGCTTTTTCTTATACACATCAATCAAGAGAGGGTATTCGGCCCGTCAATTGATAACTGTCTGCGCGCGGCTTGAAACATGTAAGTTCTATGTCTATACAAAGGCTTTTTTTGCCGCATTTTTTGGGCTAAAGACAAGCTTTAAAGTGACGAGCAAAGGCGGCAGCCGTCAGTTGCCTTGGTCCTATTTGGCTGTTCCGCTGGCAGTTCTTACACTGAATGCCGTTTCAACTTTCGTCGGCTTGTATCGGTTGGGCATCTTTTTCTATCCGGATTTTGCGATTAACACGTTTTGGTCAGCATATAATGTTTGGCAGCTTTCAGCCATAATACAATATAATTCCGGTAGTAAGCCCCAGCTTTCCGAATACTTCCATCTATTTAAATCCAGAAAGGCAAGAACTCTTTCGGCTGCTGTGGCCAATGAAATGGAGAGGGGGTAATGGTCGACCGGCGAATTCTGCAGATCATTGTAGGTTCGGTTTTATTGGTCAGCCTGTCGATGAATGGGTTGGCTTTTTATAGAAATTCTGAACTCGTCATTGTGCGCCCGAGGCAAACAGCCGATCCGCAGACACGTCCGTGGAACTATATTCTGGGTCGCAGCCCGATTGCCGGAAAAGTGGACCCGGTGAAAAATAAGATAATCTTTGGGGCCTTTGATCCGAGCG
>JAUVQD010000226.1 GCA_030598355.1 Actinomycetes bacterium | reverse complement strand
TCACCAAAGCGATCAACGGCCAGGAGGATGTCAGCCGAGCCGATTACACAGCCAGCGAGGATGACAACACTTTGGTCGTTGGAGTCGCCGGAGACAAGGATGCTCTAGGTTATTTCGGATACGCTTACTATGTGGAAAATCGGGACAAGCTAAGGCTTGTTGCCGTCAATGGCGTCAAGCCAAATATAAAAACTATTCGTAGCGGGAAATACGCGCCACTCTCGCGTCCTTTATTCATATACGTCAATAAAAAATCTTTAAAGAGAAAAGACGTTAGGACTTATGTTGAGTTTTACCTAAAGAATGCCGGCGAACTCGTTGGCGAAACCGGCTATGTGCCTTTAGAGCCGGAGGAATATGAGGAACAAATTGATCGACTGCCGAAGCCTTGACCGATGAGTAAAATCAGCGCTTTGTCGAGAAAAAGCAAACATGGGCCGAAAAGGCGTTGGGGCGAGTCAGCTATTCACGCTCTTCTTTTTCTCCTCAGCATGGTTCCCATTATTACAACTTTTGGCATTATCTATGCTCTTTTTTCCGAGACATTTTCATTTTTTCAAGAAGTGTCGATAATCAAGTTTTTGACGGGTACTGTCTGGAGCCCTCTTCTAATGCCAAGGCACTTCGGCATTTTGCCGTTAGTTGCTGGGACTTTGCTGGTAACAGCTGGAGCCATATTAATCGCTGTACCTATAGGGCTTGGCTCAGCGATTTTTCTCAGCGAGTATGCTAGCCCGCGCACGCGTCACATAATCAAACCGCTTATCGAGATATTGGCCGGCATTCCAACGGTTGTCTATGGATATATGGCGCTATTATTTATCAGCCCGCTTATTCAAAAGGTCTTTCCGCAGGCAAATATCTTCAACGCTGCCGCCGCCGCGATTGCCGTCGGTGTAATGACAGTACCCATGGTAGCGTCTCTTAGCGAAGAGGCTATGTCGGCTGTTCCCGCAGGTCTGCGGGAGGCGGCCTACGCGCTGGGAGCCAACCGCGCAGAAGTTACAACCAAGGTGGTTGTTCCAGCGGCAGCTTCTGGAATTGTGGCCTCTTTTGTTTTGGCCTTGTCGAGAGCTATTGGCGAGACAATGATAGTAACATTAGCGGCCGGAGCGACACCAAGGCTCACCGCTAACCCGCTAGAGAGCATTCAGACAATAACCGCCTATATTGTTCAGGTGAGCTTAGGTGAAACACCCTGGGGAAGCATGGAATATAAAACAATCTTTGCCGCCGGGAGCGTTCTTTTTGTCATGACCATGATCATGAATTTGTTCGCTGCCCGGATTACAAGAAAGAGTCGGAGAATCTAATAATATGATGGATCAAGCAAAAGGCCAGTCACGAGCAAGAAAAATCAAAGGCACACTTTTTTATCTGGCTTGCCTATCCGCGATCATCATTAGCCTTGGGGCGCTGGCCATTCTTCTCGCAGACATGCTAATTCGAGGGTTTGGGTCGCTCAGTTTATCATTCTTGACCAGTTTCCCCTCCCGGTTTCCCGCTAAGGCTGGTATCAAATCGGCCATTTTCGGGACGATATGGATGATGTCTTTAACAGCTCTTTTTTGTATTCCGATTGGTGTTAGCACTGCTATTTTCTTGGAAGAATACACTGGTAATAGTCGTCTGGCTGCGTTCATAAAGATCAATATCAGCAATTTGGCCGGCGTTCCTTCAATTGTCTATGGTTTTCTGGGTCTCGCCGTTTTTGTCCGCGCGCTCTCTTTTAATCGTTCAGTCCTATCCGGCTCTCTAACACTCGCGCTTTTAGTTATGCCTATTGTTATAGTATCGTCCCAAGAAGCGATTCGCGTTGTGCCTCGTGCCCTTAGAGAGGCGTCATACGCTCTGGGAGGCACGAGATGGCAGACGATCAGGCGGGTGGTTTTACCATCATCTTTTTCCGGTATCGTCACCGGCGTTATTTTGGCTCTATCCAGAGCGATCGGGGAGACCGCTCCGTTGATCATGATAGGGGCCTTGACCTTTATCGCTTTTGTTCCCGACGGGCCTTTCTCAGAATTTACAGCTTTGCCTATCCAGATATTTAATTGGGTTTCGCGTCCCCAAGCCGGGTTTCATCAGGTTGCGGCTGCCGGGGTTCTTGTTCTTCTCGGTATCATATTTTTTATGAATGGGATAGCCTCTATTATGAGGAATCGTTTTGAAAGGCACTGATATGACCGAGCTTGCTCGGGTCACAATAGAGAATCTTGCTGCCTGGTTTGGCGAACATCAAATTCTTTTCGATATCAATGCGTCAATTCGTGATAAGTGGGTGACAGCAATTATCGGTCCTTCGGGCTGCGGCAAGTCGACCTTTATTCGGTGCCTCAACAGAATGCATGACACAGTTCCGGGAGCCAGAATGAAAGGTTGCGTTCTCCTGGATGATGAGGATATCTACAAGTCAAGCGTTGATCCTGTCTCTATCCGGCGTCGCATCGGCATGGTTTTTCAGAAACCGAACCCGTTTCCTACGATGTCGATCTTTGATAACGTAGTCGCGGGGCTTAGGCTCAGCGGCCAGGCTCGCCGGGTCAATTTGGAAGAAATCGTTGAGCGGAGCTTAACGCAAGCCGCTCTTTGGAGTCAGGTGAAGGATCGACTTAAAGAGCCCGGAGCCGGGCTTTCCGGTGGTCAGCAACAACGGCTCTGTATCGCCAGAGCCTTGGCGGTTGAGCCCGAGGTGTTGTTGATGGATGAACCTTGCTCGGCGCTTGATCCGGCAGCCACTCAGCGAATTGAAGATCTTATCTTCGAGTTGAAGAAGAATTACGCTATTGTAATAGTCACTCACAATATGCAGCAGGCGTCGCGGATCTCAGAGCACACCGGCTTTTTCTTAAATGGCAAGTTGATTGAGTTTGGCGAGACTTCACAGATTTTCACGACACCTGGGGATAAAAGAACAGAAGACTATATTACTGGACGGTTTGGGTAATGAGGGAAAGATTTCGCCACGAACTAAAAGATTTACAT
>JAUVQD010000027.1 GCA_030598355.1 Actinomycetes bacterium | reverse complement strand
TTCGACTAATTTCAGCCTACCAATGGAGTCCTGTTTTTGCGCCTTTTTGTTTCACAAGGGCTAGTAGCGGAAATAGACACCAGTAACCTGCTTGGAATCTGGGCAACGTATGCTATAATTTTGCTTAACTGAAGAGTACTTTTGATTGTTAATGAGGTTTATTATTTACGGTCAAGACTGGGGCGCTTGATGTCGATTAATAATACTAATCGGCAGGCGTTTTATTAATGTTGCCAAGGGATGGTGGTAGAAGATAAGTAAAAATATATCGGTTTTTTCTAAAATGCTTATCTTAAGCCTCGTCATGATGCTGATTCTTCCAGCAATTGGAGTGTCAGTCACTATTGACGACCAACTCAAAAACATTGACTCGGAAATAGACGCTAAGAAGGAACGAAAGAAAACCACAAAAGAGCAGTTAGAGACTATTGAGACTGACCTTGAGGCAATAGTTCAAGAATATCAGGAAGGCTACATTAAGCTACAGGGTATTGATGACGACATTGCCAAAAAGCAGCGCGAACTCAACAGCGCGACCGAACAACAAATCTTTTACCAAAAAATCGTAAATAAGCTAACCGTGTTGGCTTACCGCGATGGAGATGTCTACTTTTTGGAAGTTATCTTGGGCACTCGCTCATTCAAAGATTTGATTGTTCGGGTAGACTATTTAACGAAATTGACGAAAAGACAGTCTCAGATACTTGATTCTTCCAGACGTCTGCGGCAGGTCATTAAGTCGAAGCGAGACCAATTGCGGTCAGACAAACAAGAGCAAAAAAACCTGGTCGAAGCTGTCCAGATGAAGCAAAACGATATCAGCCAACTTCTGGCCCAACAGCAAAACCTCCTCAACACACTGGGCACCGATATTACGAAACTCGAATCTGATAAAACGAAGAAACAAGAACAAAAAGAAAAACAAGAGCTTTTAGAAGCAAAAAAAGCCGCTAACATCGCCGTGGATATACAGATGCTCTTCCCTGTCCCCAGCCCTCACGCGCACAGTTTCATAAATGATTGGGGTTTCGCGCGCGCCGGAAATAGATCGGGCCATCAGGGAACCGATATTTTCGCCACCAAGGGAACTCCGCTGATTGCGGTGGAAGACGGCGTAATAGATGATAATTTTGGCTATCTTAGAATTGGAGGCTGGCGTCTCCATGTAGTAACCCCGGAAGGAGTCGACTATTATTACGCGCACTTAAATAACGACACTCCAGGCACTGATGATGGCAAGGGCGGCGCCAAAACCGCGTACGCGCCAGGTATCGCCCCCGGGGTTTCAGTAAAGAAGGGTCAGCTAATCGGTTACGTCGGCGATAGCGGTGACGCTGAAGCAACTCCACCGCATGTGCATTTTGGCATCGTTGTTAATGGCGGGTGGACCAACCCTTTCCCCCATTTAAGAGCTTCTGACTGGAAATATTAGAAAATCGTTCTTCCCTCTAGGCTTCCTGCCGCTAATTTACCTTGATCGCTACGAAAACATTCTTTATACAAGTCATTAAAGCACTCTTTGATTACCCCCTGGTTTAGAAAAGTCGTGGGTTGGAACAAATAGCGATGGGGGTGAATGATTTTGGGAGTACAAAAAGGTGATACGATCTCCATTCATTATTTAGGTCGTCTTTTAGATGGAGAAGAATTCGACAATAGTTTCGAGAGAGAACCAATTGTTTTTACTGTAGGGACAGGCCAGGTTGTTGAGGCGATAGACAGCGGAGTCATGGGCCTGGAGCCAGGTGACAAGATAACTATCGAAGTTACGCCAGAGACGGGTTTTGGACCGCGACACGAAGAACTGATTCGGACTGTTCCAAGATCGCTACTTGGAGACCAAGTCGCGTCTCCCGGTGAGGCAATGGAAATTCAAACTGACGATGGTCAATTGTTGATCGCTGTCGTTGAAGAAATCGACGACGACGACATTAAGCTCGACCTCAATCATCCGTTATCAGGTAAGGACCTGGAGTTTGAAGTGGAACTTCAAAATATCGAACAAAAGGCCGCTTAAGTATCTGCATGATGTGAGAACCTGGCTCAACCGTTAACTAAATGCAAAAATATATCTTACGAGGCTAAGCCTTATGCAAGCGACGTCTTGATGACCCTATATCGATCGAGACCCTATATCGAGAATTCGCTCATCATTTCGCGTATTTTCTTGGTAATCGCCAAAGCGTCATTGTATTGTCTCTGCCAAACATTTCGGCCAAAAATCAGACCGGCGCCCCCGGACTCCATTGACATTCTAGCCTTTTCAAGCAGATCCTCGTCGCCAACTTTGCTACCGCCGGCGAAAATGACTAACGTTTTCCCCGCTGATTGAACAATTTTTGTCACGGCTTCTTGCAGAGTTGGTCTCCATTCATTGTATGGAGCGGGCTGCTCGGCTAATTTTTTGTGATCCAGTTTTGGGAAATTCACCTTCGCGACATCTGCTCCAAGCTCACAGGCGACCCTTGCGGCATAATCGATTGCGAAAAGACTCTCTCGTCCACCTTTTCCTTCGATTGCCTCCCCCCTGGGGTACGACCAGACGATCAGAGGCATCCCAAAGCGGTCGGCCTCCTCGCGAATATCCGCCAATTGAATCATGTCTTCATCTTGCGCCGGTGACCCGACATAAAGCGTGTAGCCAACTGCGTCCGCGCCCAAGCGTACAGCGTCTTCAACAGAAGCTGTTTGAGGCGAAAACGCGCTGCTGTCATCCGGTATCGAGGTCTTGCCGTTTAACTTCAAAACTAAAGGAACGCGGCCAGCGTAATTACCGAGATATTTTTCAGCCAAACCAATATGTAGAGCTATTCCGGAAAACCCGGCCTCTACTGCTAGTCTAAATTGGAAATCTGGATCAAGACTTTCAGGATTGTCGAAAAAATCTACCGGTCCGTGCTCAAGACCCTGGTCAATTGGTAACAGAAGCATGGTCCCATTGGCCGGACCGTGCTCATAAAGCAATCTATGCAACCGTACCTTCTTACCGGTGCTTAGATTTAGATCGTCAAGTTTCACTCTCGGAATTGTTCTTAACATCTTCTTCACCTCATATAGTTTTTCGTATTTATTCCAAATTATCGTGTCGCCTAACCTTAACCACCCCTATTATCAATGACATTGGCTGAAAAATAAACAAGCGCTGGCAAATCACATTACTCTCCCCACTCACCTTTCCCAAATCCAACGGCATCGCTTCTTTTGTTTAGGTTGACGGCAAGGTTAGTTATAATAAATAAAGTGATAAATAAAATGGAATCGGATATCCGGAGGTTTATATGGACTTAGCTTACTGCGATGCTTTGCGTTTCGCGATTGATTACGAAAAAAAAGGCGAAGAGTACTACCGAAAAAGCGGGACCAAAGCCAGCGATCCTCTGGCTAAAAAAACTCTCTTCTTCTTAGCTGATGAAGAAATTGACCACATAAGGAAGATCGAGCAGTTTAATGATCACCTCCTCGGAACCGCGGAATTTGACCTTGATCGCGAATGCGCGGTCTCGCTCCCCAAGAAAGTCCAAGATTTTATCGAAGACGCGAAAAAAAGCAATAAAGCAAAACAAGAAACTCAGTTAACAGACATGCAAGTTTATGACGAGGCCATGGCAAATGAAAAACAAGGGTTTGAGATGTACGCCAGCGTGCGCGAGAGTTCTTCAGATCAGCGTCTCAAGCAATTTTTCGGCTTCCTTGCCGACGAGGAGATTGTCCATCACAAGTTGTTGGCGGCTTCCAAGAAATACCTCGATGATCCCTCATATTATTTTGAAGAAGATGGCGGGTGGATTTTTGGTTAGGCAAGCTTCTCTTTAACTGCCTCAACCACGCGCTCCGCGGTTTTTTCGGCGTTTATCACACAATCATTAAAACCGACCCCACGAAAAGCGTTCCCGGTTAAAAAAAGTGCCGGGTGTTTTTCCATCAAGGCCGAGATTTTCACCATTCGTTCCTCGTGACCAACATTATATTGAGGAATGGCGCGCTTATAGCGAATAATATGGTTGAACTCCGGATCGTTCGAAATCCCCATAATATCTCTCAATTCTTTTTGAACCAACTTAAGAGTTTCATCATCGTCTAAAGCTGTCGCGTCGGGATTTATAGCTCCGCCGACCATCACCCGCAAAGCCACTTTGTCGGCCGGAGCCTGCCCGTCAAAAATGCTCGTATTCCACAAGCACCCCAAAATGCCTCTTTTTTCACGTTTCGACGCGAGAAAACCAAACCCATCCAGATCATGACCAAATCCCGACTTTTGATAGCCCGCTACGATTACATTTACCGGAGCGTAAAGGATTTCGCCAATTAGCTTAGCCGCGTCCCCGTCAAGGTTAGCCAGGATCTTAGAGACCGCGTAAGCCGGTGCCGCTAAAACCACTATATCGGCCTCTATCTGTTCCCCCGCGGCGCCCTTAATCTCATATTGATCGTTTTCCCTGGCAATTTCTGTTACCTCGAAGCCAGTGATGATCTGCCCGTCTAGCACCTCTTTTAAGCGATCAATTATATGCGCCATGCCTCTTCTAAACGTTGTTAGCTTACCGGATGAACCGACCATGCCTTCTGACTTCGGCTCCTCGACGGTCTTTTGGCGACCTTCGGCCTTGGCTTTCGCTCGCTTAAGCTTTGCTCGACGCATCTGCGCCTTCAGCAAGCTCCCGCTACCTTCTTTTTCGAGTTCAAGCATGACTGGAAAACAGCTCTTAACGCTTAACTTTTCAGCGTCACCGGCAAAAATGCCGACTGCCATAGCTGCCACGAGCTTATCAACAATCTCTTTCCCGAGATGTCGCCGGGAAAATTCGGCAATTGATTCATCTTTGCCGGGAGGGCTCGGTTTTGTCCGCAGCTCCATAATGGCTCGCATTTTCGCAGGCCAGCTAAGCATTTTGGTTTTTATGAAAGCCGGGGGCGACGTGGGTAGAAGCTGCAACTTGCCATCGACAACCAGATATCGATTACGGTAAGCGTCTTTGCTCACAGACAAGTCAGAATCGAGCCCCAGACTATGCACGACTTCTAGCACTCTCGGCTTATTGTCGATAAACCCGATCGGGCCGGTTTCGCACAGATAACCATCAATTTGATCAGACTTAATCTTGCCGCCCAACCTATGATCGCTCTCTAAGACAGAAATATCGTGGCTTTGTCCCGCTTCCCGAGCTTTCTCTGAGATAGCGTATGCTGTAGCGAGGCCTGAAATGCCGCCCCCAACTACTACAACTTTAGCCATATTAAGCGTCCCCTTTGTTATTCATTTATTTACTCAGTTTCTTTTTAACAATGCCAGCTAAGGCTTTAATAAATAAACTGGAGCTGTTGAGCGACTGACTTCTCACAAATCTAGTAATCCCATGCTCTTCGGCCAACTTCTTATACATAATATCGATCTCATATAGCGTCTCGACATGATCGCTGACAAAACTGATTGGAACAACCAGCAAGTCTTTCACCCCTTTATCGCCAAGCTCGGTGATAATATCTTCTGTTTGCGGATCCATCCATTTAACCGGCCCGCTACGGCTCTGATAAGCGAGTTGCCATTCAACCTTGTCAAGCCGCTCCAGCACACCTTTAATTGTTTCCTCTAAATGCTTGGGGTAGGGATCACCCTTTGCAACAAAGTCTTCCGGTAATCCATGCGCGCTAAATAAAATGGTTGGATTGTCTCCCATCTTATCAAGACCCTCTTTAATCGACGCCGCCAGAGCGTCAAGGTAGCCGGGGTCATCGTGCCAGCTCTGAATTACAACCTCGTTAAGATGGCTTGTTTGTTTTTTTAGGATTGATTGAAGCTCCATCAGGCAAGCACCTGAAGTGGCAGCGGAATATTGCGGAAACAAACTCACCGCGACTATCTGTTCAAAGCCGTCTTTCACTATCTGATCTATCGCTTCGTAAATAAACGGGTGCCAATAGCTCATACCTACGTACGCACGGCACTTCAGGCCTGCCTTGTTCAGATTCTCTTCTACGCCTTTGGCCTGCTCCCGCGTAAGTTTCAAGATTGGCGATCCACCACCTATTGCCAGATAACGCGTAGCGACTTTCTTGGCTCGACTTCTAGCGATCAACCTCGCGGTCAAAGGCTGAAGTGGTAATTTAATGATCGATTTATCTGAGAATAGGTTTTGCAGAAAAGGACGGATCGACTCTATCGAGTCCGGGCCGCCGAGGTTCAGCAGAAGTACCGCAAAGGGTTTATCGGGATCAACCTTGTTATCTATCTCGATCGCCCTCCTCCAACCTACTTACTGCTCAATTTGTGGACCGCCGCAACAAGTGCTTTTGCGTTTTCGACCGGGGTTGGCGGCAAAATCCCGTGTCCTAAATTAAAAATATGTCCTCTTGGACCCGCTTGCTCTATTATCTCAGCTGCCCTTTCCTCAATTCTTTCCGGAGGTAGAAAAAGAGCGCAGGGGTCGAGATTGCCTTGTACTGGTATGTCCCGGCCAATATTGTCTCGGGCCTTCCCTATTTCGATCCGCCAATCCACGCCAACAACATCACTGCCCGCTGAGGCGACTAGAGGTAATATAGCCGGGTTGCCTTGAACAAAATGGATGCTCGGCACTCCGCTCCCTGAGAGCGCGGAAAATATTTCTTTGCTGTAAGGCAAAGCATTCTCGCGATAGTCTTTTGGTGAAAGTGATCCGCCCCAGCTATCGAACAGCTGGACTGCCTGAGCTCCAGCCTCAATCTGAGCTTTGAGGTATTCAATGACGGCCGCCGTCACTTTTTTCATTAGCCGATGCCAAACATCGGGATGCTGAAAAATGAGTGTCTTGACCTTTAAAAAATTAGACGAACTTCCGCCCTCTATCATATAGCTGGCCAACGTAAATGGTGCACCGGAAAAACCGATCACCGGCACTCGGCCATCTAACTCGCGTCTGAGCACTCTGATCGTCTCCATCACAAACGGCATCGTCTCTTCAGGATCGGGCAAGCCCAGCCTATCAACGCTCGGAATATCTGTAATAGTCTCTTCTAAAACCGGACCTGGATTAAACTGCAACGGCAACCCCATCGCCTCGACTATCAGCAAAATATCGGAAAACAAAATGGCCGCGTCTACGCCCAGAATGTCAATGGGTTGAATTGTGACTTCGGCAGCCAACTCAGGGGTTTTACATAACGTAAGAAAATCCACTTCTTTTCGTATCGCCCGGTATTCTTTTAAATAACGCCCCGCTTGACGCATTATCCATATCGGAGTCGCGTCAACTTCTTCGCCAAAACACGCTTTTATGAAACGATAATTACTCTCAACCATTATATTAAACTCCTGATTTCCTCATCTTATATGGAACATAATTACAGAATGGCTCTTCTGCCAGGTAGTCGCCATAAACAGCATCTGCTCGCGCCCGACAACCACCGCAAACATTTAGATATTCGCAGACGCCGCAACGACCTTTGTAACTTTCAAAATCTCTAAGCGACTTGAATAGTTTCGAATTCTCCCATATTTCCTTAAACGATTCCTTCTTTAAGTTCCCGGCGCTCTCAGGAAAATAGCTGCAAGGCTGTAGGTCGCCGTGTTGCGTTATCAACGCAATCGTTTGCCCGGCTATACACCCTTTGCCGCCGCCAGTTGAGAATGTCAGGCTACGCCTTTCGTAGTCAATCCCCTCTGCTTTGGCTTTTTGCAATGATATTCGGTAATAGTGTGGGGCGCATGTTGGTCTCATCAACATTTCCGGCTCCGCCAGTTCTTGATCGAAATGCCACTCGAGCATCTCTTCGTAATCCTCAGCCGAAATCAACTCGTTCATTATATCTTCACCGCGTCCGGTTGGAACAATCATAAACATATACCAGGCAGTCGCCCCCAGTTCTTTCGATAACTTATAGATATTCTTTACGTCATCTTGGTTGCGCTTGGTAAAGCTTGAGTTAATAAGAAAGGGGATAGAATGTTTCTTTAGATATTCAATCCCTCTTATCGTCCCCGCAAAGGCACCCTTTTGCTTACGAAAATCGTCATGTATTTCTGCCGTCGATCCATCAATGCTAAGAGAGACCAGTCTAATATTGGTTGCCTTCATCTTCTCGCATATCTCATCGTTAATCAGTGTGCCGTTTGTCGCAATGCACATCCGCAGACCTTTTTCGCTGCCATAGGCGGCAATTTCAAATAGATCCGGGCGCAAAAGCGGCTCGCCTCCTGATAAAACTATGACGGGTTTAGCGTAAGACGAAATATCGTCGATCAAGGCTTTCGCCTCAACCGTCGTAAAATCTCCCTGACCTGCTTCCATGCTGGCGTCACACCGACAATGAACACAGTTTAAATTGCATCGCCCGGTAGTTTCCCAAGCCAACCACTTTGGCACAAAAATTTCTTCTTTATCCATAGCCTCTCTCACAAACTAAATAAGTGGCTCACCATCGAAACGTGGCGGCCACCCCACTCCTAATAGACTCTGCGCTCATTTTATCACACCTTGCTCAACTGCCAAAACGACTATATATAGGAGATTCGGACATATTTATTTTTCGCATTCGTGGATCTTCAGAGCATTTCGAAAAGAGCTGGCTCTGCAGCTGCTGATACGTCTGTTAACAGTTCCTGATAGAATATCTTAATATGTCAAAATCAAACTTCACATTATCCGATTACCATCAAAGAAAGTGGTTTGACAGCAGAAGTTGGCAAGGAGTTCTTCTTGTCGGCGGGGCTGTCAAGCTAAACATATTTATAACCCTTAGCGAGTCTCCGCTTAGCGCTGAGGACTTGGCAAGAAAACTGCAGCTTGACGAGCGCGCGACTGCCGTTACCCTGGAGGCGTTGCGCGAAACGGGCCATGTCCGCTTTTCAAATAATCGCTATTCTCTGACCGATTCAGCCCGCGCATCGTTCGGCAATCCAAAAGCCCCTGAATATCTTGGATGGTCGGTATTGCACAGTTGGCGGCTAATGCAAAGGTGGTTAACTTTGCCGGAGGTTGTCAAATCTGGCAAGCCCCTGCCGGGAGATCGTTTCTCAGAGACAGTAGAGGGGTTTATTAGGGCTATGGATGTTTATGCTAAGCCCACCGGAGTCGAAGTCGTCGATATCTGTCTTCAAAAAGTGCCGCAAGCCGCCGCTGTTCTTGATATTGGCGGCGCGACAGGCACCGTGAGCAAGCTTCTTTCCGATCATGGGATCAAAGTGACGCTGTTTGATATTCCGGAAGTCATAGAAACAATAAGAGATGAGATTACGCGCGACTGGCCGTCAATCGCCCTTGAGGGCGGCGATTTCAACCAATCGATTCCGGGTGGACCGTTCGATATTGTTTTTTTAGGAAATGTAACGCACATATACGGACCTGAAAATAATCGGCGGCTCTTCAAGCGCGTCTTCGATCAACTGCGACCCGGTGGCTTTATTGCAATTCAGGATTATCTTCGAGAAGCTAGTTCTTCGGCGCCGATTTTTGCCATTAATATGCTGGTAAATACCGAGAGCGGCGGCACCTGGACAAAAGTACAGTATTCGGACTGGCTGGCTGACGCGGGCTTCTCTGCCCCGGAGATTCTTGATCTAAATATTCGAGACCAGCAACTGATACTGGCAAAGAAGTAACATTTTAAGAAATATGCCAAGTCCGCTCGTATTCCAACCGAGCTTCGATCAAATCGTCGATTGCGGGGCGCCACTCATCTAGAACTTGAAAAACCTTCGGAT
>JAUVQD010000199.1 GCA_030598355.1 Actinomycetes bacterium | reverse complement strand
GAGCGTTGGTTTCGTTCGCGCTTCCATTGCCTTTGCGGCGCTTTTTATGCAAAACTTTCAACTACGAACAGGTTGGCTTAAAGAAGCGTAAGGGCAACATATTGACCATGGATCTAAATGAATTGGGCTGGGACGATTACTTCTCTGAGCGCTTTGAGGTCTTTAGTCAAAGTGATTTTCTACCTGCTCGAGTTCTCATGGAAAAAGCCCACACCTACTCTGTCTCCGGCGCGACCGGCGAACTAAACGCAAAAGTATCCGGCAGACTGGCACACGACGCCGAAGGGAAACAGGATTTTCCCGCGGTCGGGGATTGGGTCGCGATTAAGCCACGCGCAACCGAGCAAAAAGCGGTGATCCACGCAATCTTGCCGCGAAAAAGTGCCTTCATCAGGAAGGAAGCCGGGAAACGGACAGAAGCCCAAGTTGTCGCGGCCAACATAGATACAATCTTTCTAGTTTGCGGCCTGGATGGAGATCTAAACCCTAGCCGTATCGAACGGTATTTGACAGTTGCCTGGGAATCCGGCGCTAACCCAGTAGTCTTGCTAAACAAAACAGATATCTGCCTTGATGTCTCTAGCGAGGTCAAATCTATTGAATCCTTGGCCCCGGGGATTCCTGTGTTGCCGGTCAGCGCAAAAGAAAACGTAGGTATTGATGGGCTGCAAACATATATCCATTTCGGGGAAACCGTGGCTTTTCTGGGCTCCTCTGGGGTTGGCAAATCTTCCTTGGTTAATGTCCTGCTAGGCACAGAAAAACAACGTGTACGCGAAGTGCGTGAAGACGACAGCCGGGGGCGTCATACAACGACCCATGGAGAGCTGTTTCTGCTGCCAAAAAGCGGCGTATTGATCGATACCCCGGGTTTGCGCGAGCTACAACTCTGGAATGATGACAAGGGATTGTCGCGCGCGTTTGACGACATAGAGGAACTCAGCAATGGCTGCCGTTTTAAAGACTGCCGGCACGCCACTGAACCAGACTGCGCGGTTAGACAAGGTCTTGACGACGGCGTGATTACTGAACGTAGGTGGCAAAGCTATCTGAAACTGAAAAAGGAACTCAACTACGTGGCCAGTCGACAAGATGAACGCGGCAAACTGGCGGAAAAGAAACGAAAGAAAGACCTTGCCATGCATATTAAACGGGTAAAAAAACGTCCGAGAAAAATATGACTTCAAGAATTCCATATCTTACAGAGCGCCGTGCGTGGAAGGCACTTGAAAACCACTATCAGGAGATCCGGGATATTCATTTGCGCGACCTCTTTCATGACGATCCCAAACGCGGCGAAAACTTTACAGCCGAAACTGCAGGATTGTACCTTGATTACTCAAAAAACCGTATCACTAACGAAACCTTGCGGCTCTTGCTCCAATTGGCCGACGAATCGGGCCTGAGACAAAAGATCAACGCCATGTTCGGAGGCGAAAAGATCAACACCACGGAAGATCGTGCTGTCTTACACACTGCGCTTCGCGCACCTAAAGAAAGCTCTATCATCGTGGACGGTGAGAATGTAGCACCCGGCATACATGCTGTGCTCGATAAGATGACCGACTTCTCCAAACGAGTGAGAAGCGGCGAATGGAAAGGCTACACCGGGAAGCGAATTAAGAATGTCGTCAACATCGGTATCGGCGGCTCAGACCTCGGGCCCGTGATGGCCTATGAAGCGCTCAAATATTATAGTGACCGCGAGATGAGGTTTCGGTTCGTCTCCAACGTTGACGGCACTGATTTTGTCGAGGCGACACGCGATCTCGATCCGGCGGAAACACTTTTCATTGTTTCATCAAAGACATTCACTACGCTGGAGACAATGACCAATGCTCAAAGCGCGCGGGACTGGCTGATGAGCAGCCTTGGCGACGACATCAAAGCTGTGGCCCGACACTTCGTCGCAGTTTCAACAAACGCTCCTAAAGTGGCGGAGTTCGGAATTGATACGGCCAATATGTTCGAGTTCTGGGACTGGGTAGGCGGGCGATATTCAATGGACTCAGCAATTGGACTCTCGACCATATTGGCTATCGACCCGGACAACTTCCAGGCCCTGCTTGATGGCTTCCACCAAATGGACGAGCACTTTCGCACGGCTCCCTTAGAAAATAATTTGCCTGCGATTATGGGTCTTCTAACCGTGTGGTATAGCAACTTCTTTAATGCCGAAACGGTAGCGGTGCTCCCTTATGAACAATATCTGAAGCGATTCCCGGCCTACTTGCAACAGCTAACTATGGAAAGCAACGGGAAACACACCGCGCTCGACGGAACGCAAGTCACCTACCAGACCGGCCCCATCTACTGGGGCGAGCCGGGAACTAATGGCCAGCACTCTTTCTACCAGCTTATTCATCAAGGAACTCGACTTATCCCTTGTGATTTCATCGCTTTTAGCCAATCACTCAACGCCCTTGGGAGACACCACGATATACTTTTGGCAAACGTCTTAGCTCAAGCAGAGGCACTGGCGTTCGGCAAGGACGCCGACCAGGTAAGAGCAGAAGGAACGCCCGATGAGCTCGTGCCCCACCGGGTTTTCGAGGGCAACCGCCCATCAAACATTCTTTTCGCCAAGCAACTTACACCGGAGATACTCGGCAAAATCATCGCCCTTTACGAGCACAGCGTCTTCGTCCAAGGTGTTATCTGGAATATAGATTCGTTCGATCAATGGGGCGTTGAGCTTGGTAAAGTGCTAGCACAGAAAATTCTTCCTGAACTCGAAACAAAAACAGACGTCAAACTTGAACATGACAGCTCAACAAATAATCTTATCAATCGCTACCGGCGGCTCAGGAGATAAGCTCCCGGACAACTAAAAAGACAGACGCCTTAAAAGGCGCCTGTCTTTTATAACGTTCATGTCTTGATTACTAGCCGTTCTCTTTTATAGTCTGCGCGAGTCTGACAGGCATCATTATCAGGGCTATCAGTATACCGAAGAGCAGTATAAAAATGCCGGTCAAGATTTTTCCCACGCCCACTAGTTTGAGTTTTAACAGCTCCGACGGAAAATTTTGAATCCTGACCAAGTCTTCGTTTAGTGCAGAGCCCGTCGGGGCCGAATCTCTCTCTTTCTTGTCCAGTGAGAAATATTCTTCGTTCAACGCGTGAAACTCTTCTTCCTCCGTCGTAACCTGATTGTGCATTGCCACCCCCTGAACCATAAAAACTGCCGAAATAAGCACAATCAACATCATAACGATCATCATTGGCATCATCTTTGGCATCTAGTTCACCTCTCTCTTTTAGTAGACCAGCGCTTGATAGCCTATACCCCATGGGACATATTAATAATCAAGCGGCTTCTTTGCGAACGTCCGAGCGAAAATCAAAGCCTTTTTTCCGAAACAATCGCAAGCATACCTCAACAGCTTTTGGATCATAGAGCACGCCTTTGTTTTTTGAGAGTTCTTTCAGCGCGACTCCAATTCCAATACCCGCCCTGTAAGGTCGGCGAGAAGACATCGCCTCGACCACATCAGCCACGGCGATTATTTTAGCTTCTTCCAAAATATCTTCTT
>JAUVQD010000177.1 GCA_030598355.1 Actinomycetes bacterium | reverse complement strand
TATAAAACATTAGGCCTCGCCTTAGCAGATTGAAGGGAAGTTTTTTGATTACAGTTATTGTGGCGCACGAACATCGTCTGGTCAGGCAAGCGCTGTCCAAGATATTATCGCTTCAGAATCACGTTTTGGTCGTCGGCGACGCCGCTTCCGGCTCTGATGCCATTGAAAAAGCTGAAAAACTCTGTCCTGATGTTGTCATTGTGGATTCGGCTTTACCCGGCTTAAATGGTATGTCACCGGCGGAGAGCAGCGGACAAAAAAAGAAGCCTGAAGTTGTTGTTTTTCCAAGGCGCCGGAGTATCGCTGACGGCGATGCTATCAGTCACCTGACATACAACGACAATATCCCGGCCTTGATTGAGGCAGTCTTAGAAGCGGGGGGCGTCAACGCCTCTGACATTGGAGATGATCTAAAATGCCGCGAAGCAATTGACGATCTGACCAAGAGAGAAAAACAAGTTCTTTCACTGCTGGCCGAAGGGCTATCGAACAAATTAATAGCCCACCGGATGACTATTACCGAGCGGACAGTAAAATATCATATTAGTAATATATTGCGAAAACTCAATCTTTTTTCCCGCACCGAAGCCGTTGTGGCTTTCTTAAGGTCCGACCTGGCGTCTTCACAATAACCATTTTAATCATTGTTCTCTAAAATGATATAATTCCTAAAAGCTCGTGGAATAAGACCCGCGAGTTACGACTTATTTAGTCCGAGTGGCGGAATTGGTAGACGCGCATGGTTGTGGGCCTTGTGGGCGCAAGCCTGTAGGAGTTCAAGTCTCCTCTCGGACACTAGAAAAAAAAAAAGCACCCGGGGCAGAGGTGCTTTTTGTCGAAACTAAAGAGGTGAGTGTTTCATTCTCTAGATCATATGATCGTTTATAGACTTGAAGGGCATATGAAGAAAATATGCAAAAAGTATGAATTCTTTAGTTATTCCGGCAAGTTTCCCCCGCTTTGATTGGTTGCGGTGAACAGATGTCATCATTTGGTTGCGCTCCAAGCGAACATTTATAAAAACACCGTAGACGACCCTTGCCGACTTTTGTCATCCGAATATTAATAGGACCCTGGTCGTTATAGGTGTAATTCAACGTTGGTGTTTCAGAATAGCGGCAAATATCTTCTTCCATGCATACCTCCATAGTTATAGCGATTCCCGGGCTTTGGTTTTTTTGCAAAACTGGTATAAACGATGCTTTATCTCTAGTTGTCTGTTAAAGATTCAAGCGGTCTTCTACACTGTAAGCCGTCCTCTTATTTTTCTACCCAAGAATTATGCAAATTATGCATTAGGAGTTTACTAAAGTTGCCGCTTTCACGCCCCGGCGAAGTTAAGCAGTTTTTCTCCGTCTTTCCCGAAAACGTTTTCTGATCTTAAGGCGAGGAGTTGTTGTTGACCGGATTCTCAACTTCACTCGCAGGAGAGCGATAAAGCTGAACGTCAGATTGATAATGACGTCAGAGATGCGGGTATTGGATCTAAAGTAAAGCACCTCTGACAGGTGTTCATCAGAGACCTTATAGCCCAATCTCGGTAGTATGACCGCAAATTCATCACATATTGAATAGCGATATCCCGTTGCATATTGTAATAACGGCCGAATAGTGGAGGCGCGCATCAGCAGAAATCCTGACTGCGCGTCAAAACAACGTTGGCCTGCAATAATCGACACCGTTGATGACATAAATTTGTTGCCGAGTCTTTTATATTTAGAGTATTTCTCAAATTGGCGTCTTGTTCGGACGAGGGCTAGATCATCTTCTTGGAGATACTCTTTCAAGACTGGTATATCACTAGGTTTGTGTTGCCCATCCCCGTCAATCGTGACTACAATATCGTTCTTGCCGAGTTGTTTCTTCTTGATTCTTTCTTCTACCAACGCGAAACCGGTTAGCGTAGCTCTGGAGTATCCCGAATTACGTTTGAGTGTAACTAGTTCAGCATTATGGTGGCCATCGGCCATCCACTTCCTGATCAGATTCTCGGATTCATCCGAAGAACCATCGTTTACAAGAAGAATGTCGTCTACAAATCCCTCCAAGTCCATCAAGACCTGAATAATAGTTGTGGACTCATTAAAAACTGGAACAAGCGCTAAGGTTTTCATGAGTCTTTCTTAAGGGGACGCCGTCGGTTCTTCTTCAAGCTCTGCTCCTGATTCCTGGCCACTTTTTTTTCTGAACCATCGATGTTTGAGCAACAGGATGACGACGAGCAATCCGCCAAATATGGTCACTATCCATGAGATTAAGTGAATCGCGGTTGGGCCGTAGGTGAAATTCACCTCATGATTTCCTTTTGGGAGGTTGACCTCCATCAAACCCTCCATTTTGGTGATTGGCAGCTCTTTTTTATTATCAAGATAGGCTTGCCAGTGCGGAGAATAGGTCCGCGATATTATAGCCGGGAACGAACGCTTAGATCGATAGTCAAACTCTAGATTTGTAGCGGTAAAACGGCGCTGGTCCACTCTGGGCCGGGCCAATACGCGGTCTTTTTTCTCCGACGAGTCTACTATCTTGTTGAGCATAACCCGGATGTCTTCTCGGTGTCGGCTGAAAGCATAAAAAAGTAGGTTTCCCCCTACGAAATAGACTTTGCCATCACCGATTTTTTTATAGCCGACTACTGGAAGCTGCCGATCATCTTTTTCAGTAGTTACATAGGTCCGAGAAAGACTGGTGTAGTATACTGTCTGCCAGTTCTTTGTGAGCTCAAGAGGTTCAAGTTTCGGCAACCCTAAGGAATTTGGCTTGGTCTTAAAAGTCGTTTTTCCTGATAGGGCGACACCATGGATAGTGACCCCAAGAAAAGTGCCGCGCCTGAAAACAGTGAACTCATCCCCTGATTGCGCGTCAATGATGACTTGACCGCCTTGTTTTATATAGCGCTTTAAAAGTTGCTCGGCTTTATCCTTGTTTCTAAAAGCGAAACCATGGAGAACAAGAGCTTTAAAATGTTTTAGCTCGGAGAAAGTATAGTCGTCAAGAAAGAAAGATTTTCCTGATCCAATCGATGACGGGCTAAGAGAGGTATATACTGGTGGCCATTGTCCGATAATTAATGTATCCTCTTTCACTTCTTGGATGTATCTGGTCGGCTTCTGGTTGCGAAATAAGGTAAAGGAATTGTTTTTGTAAATCTTTTTGAATTTGCCTTTCTCCAAAACTTCGTCAAATTTTCTTTTATCAAAATCTTTCCTCTGCTTAAGATGGGGAGTGATCATGACATAATTTGAATTCCACAGCTTTAGTTTGCGATAGGCGGTTTCCAGATACCCGAGGCGCAAATAATCGTAAAGAGCGGTTATTTGCAGGTAAAAAGGGGCGATTGTCGCATATTGACCCTCGGGAGTCGGTTTCTTTCCCAGCAAAGGAATCGCGTGGACTATCAACTCATATGGAGGTCCTAAGGGCATCACGCGGCCGCTGGTTTTTTTCTGGCGCAAACGCTTAGTAACCTGCAGCTCATCCCAGGAAAATGTGGACGTTTCAAAATTCGTGAATTCAGTGATCGAATAAGATTGCCAGACTATCCCGGCTATCAGCGCGACAACCGAAATAGTCGCTACGGATCGCCAAGCCCACTTCTTAGTGAAATCACCTCGTATATCGCTTAGAGACGCGGAAGTAAAAATCAAGAAAGCGAGTCCGATGATTGAGGCAAAGAACATCATGAACGGATAGGCGAATCTCAATATTGAAAAACCGCGGTAAAGGGGACCAAAAACCCCGAGGGAATAAACAAAACCAAAAAGTGAAGCGATCAAGAGCGCCATACGATCAGCGGAATAGCGGAAAACAATACCGGCCACGACTGCTAGGGCG
>JAUVQD010000081.1 GCA_030598355.1 Actinomycetes bacterium | reverse complement strand
ATCACGGATATTCTGGAAATAGTTGTCGGTTTCTTGGCGGGCTATGTTTCCGCGCATCTGGGTATTGGCGGTGCGCTGGTCACAGCTCCGGCAATTAGACTTATATTTTCAGAACCAGCTTTTATCGCAGTTGGAACTCCTTTAGTTGTCAATATCCCGACAGCCTTCGTTGGCGCGTCATCGTACTACCGCAAGGGGTTCGTCGCTACCAGGTTTATAGCCCCGCTGGCTTTGTCAGGGATGATCGGCGCTATCGGTGGCGCTTCAGTTACAAGATTTGTAAGTGGAGATATCATTTTGCTAACGACCTCCGTGGTGATTTTCGCGCTCAGTATGCGATTTCTTTTTGGTCGCCAAAAAACCGAGCACACTCCGGCAGAAATAAGTTATCCGGTTTTAGCGGTTTCAGGAATTGGGATAGGTTTTGCGTCGGGTTTCCTGGGGCTGGGAGGCGGGTTTCTGTTGGTCCCGTTCTTGACGCTAGTTGGCGGTTTAGATATGAAAACTGCTTTTGGTACTTCACTTGCTATCGTCGCTCCAATTGCGATTCCGGGGGCAGTCGTTCACTTCTTACTCGGCCATGTCGATCTTTCCTTAGCTGCATTTCTGATAATTGGAGTAATACCTGGAGCTTATATCGGTTCAAGAATGGCGATGCGACTCTCCAATCTTTGGTTGAAAATGATGTTCGGGGTGCTTTTGGGCGCCGTCGCAGTCTATTTGGGGGTATTTGAGATTCTCAAATTGGCCTCTTAACGAGAATTCATCTATAATTGCAGCCTGTTGACGGGGGTCAAATATGGGCAACAAGCAACCTTCTTCATTTTTATATTTAGCGCTTGGCGCCATCGCGATCGGCGCCTCATTAATAATTATCTCTATAATTTTTGTTAGCGGTATTTTTGAAGTTACATTTAGCAATGATATCGGCCCGCTTCTGGTCGGAACAATATACGGAATAAGTCTTTTTGCGATCATAACGCTCTTGTATAAATGGCAGGAGGGTCCGGAAAGAGCTAAAGCTATGCAGTCGCATCTGATTTTGACTATCGCAAACGAAACCGTATCTCACTTGCGCCAGGGTTTCAACGCGGCCACATGTGAAAAAGTTGCTGAAATAATCTTAAAATCTAGTGATGTCAGCGCGGCCGCGATCACAAATAAAAGATCCGTTATAGCTTTTGCCGGTTTTGGCAGACAATACTATCAGCCGGCGAAGTTTTTTAAGATCCACAAAGAGGAACTTGAAAAAAACAGAATCTCGTTTTTTCATATAGATTCGCTTGAAAAAAGTCTTTCCGGTGAAGATGAGGAGGGTTCATGGAATGTCATATCTGTGCCTCTAAGGATTCAAAGAAAAACAATTGGCACTCTCGATTTTCTGTACTCAGGCTCAAAAATAACGGAAAGTCGTGTGGCAGTCGCAAAGGGTTTAGGCGAGCTCTTAAGCACGCAGCTCGAACTGTCGGAACTTGAGAGACAAAAAGCACATGTGTTTACGTCGGAGCTGAAGGCTTTGCGGGCTCAAATAAATCCACATTTTCTTTTCAACACATTGAATACCATCGCCGCGCTTTGCCGCACCGATCCTAAAAACGCCAGGACTCTAATTATCAAATTCGCGGATTTTTTTAGAGAATCACTTGAGCGTCAAAGCCAGTTCACTACTCTTGATGACGAACTGAAATATGTGAATTCGTATCTAGCATTTGAGAAAGCCCGCTTTGGGTCAAAGCTAAAGGTAGAAGAGCGCATAGAGAAAGGGGCGCGAAAAGTAAAATTGCCGGCCTTGATTATTCAGCCTTTGGTCGAAAACGCGGTCAAGCATGGAATGGCGAGAAAAGGCGAGCTTTCTCTATTGCTGGCTGTTAAAATCAATAATGGTCACTTAATAGTTAGAGTTGAAGATGATGGAACCGGGATAGCGGTCGAAAGCAAGACGTTAAGCAGCGATCACAATGGTAAAGGGCTCGGGATTGGGTTGAAAAATATCAAGGACAGGCTGCGCAGCTTATACGGTTCGTCTAACTTGATCAAGATCAAAAGTGTCACCGGAGTTGGCACGGAAGTCACATTGAAGATTCCGATTCGCGGAGGTATCCATGAGGGTTAAGGTAATTATTGTAGATGACGAAGCTCCAGCTCGCTCAGAGATGCGATATCTGCTTGATAGAATTGAAGGAGTAGAGGTTCTTGGCGAAGCCGGAACCGCGGAAGAAGCGTTGAAACTCATTCGTGCTCTTGATTATGACATCGCGTTTCTCGACATTGATATGCCGGGCATGAACGGGATCGAAATGGTTGAGCAAATGAAGAAACTAAACCACAAACCAGCCGTGATCTTCACGACAGCCTATGGTCAATTCGCGGTCAAAGCATTCGAGATAAATGCTGTTGACTATCTCCTCAAGCCAATTATTGAGGAGAGATTAGTAAATGCGATTACCAAAGTTAAGAGCAGTTTGAAGAATGGCAAGAAAGATGAGGCAACCGGTACTGGAGGAGACAAGAAAAAACTTTTAGACAGGATCCCGGTGACCAAGCAATCAAAGACTTTTCTTCTCTACCCGGAAGAAATATTCTTTATCGAAAGCCACGGCGAGTTTGCGGTCGTTAATAGCGTCAAGGGCAAGTTTATGAGCCCAATCAGGCTTAAGGAATTTGAGCAAAGATTATCGCCGGAGTCTTTCTTTAGATCACACAGAAGCTATATCGTTAATTTGGATCATGTTCACGAAATGATATCTCTCTACGGTGGGCTCTATATGCTAAAAATGGACGACCAACCAGGAAGTGAAGTGCCTGTTAGTAGACGACAAACCAGGAAACTAAAAAGTCTGTTAGGTATATAATGAAACTACTTGTTTCGTGGCTCGAGCACGACCTTATGATCAAGAAGCTTAATTTCTTTGATATCCGCGGATATCACTTTTTTCTCGCCAAATAAATCTAAAAGTTCTAGGCTGTCCCCAACTGGCTTGATCGTCACGACATCTTTCATAACCAACTCGTGCCCGCTTTTTGATTCAAGAAAAACCTTTGCCTCACACACAGTAACCTAAGTCCACGCTGCTAATTCTTCTTCAAGCTTTTTGTCGGGGACGGCGCCCACCAATTTTCTTTCTTCTTTTCCGTTAGCGAAGAGTATGAGCGTCGGGATACTAAGTATCTCGTGTTTGGCGGCCGTTGTTTGGTTTTCATCCACATTTAACTTGCCAACCTTGATTTTTTCGCTGTGCTTCTTAGCGAAAGCTTCAAGAATCGGGCCCATCACTCGGCATGGCCCGCACCAAGGTGCCCAAAAATCAACGAGGACTGGTTTGTCAGACTGAACAACTGCTTCGTCAAAGTTATCGTCAGATAGTTGTGTCAATTCATCGGTCATTTTTTCTCCTTTCTAGAAAGAGAGATGTCTCTGATATACCCAAGGGACATGATTTTCAAAAAAACCGTAACGCAGTTACATAATAATAAGATACAAAAAAAGCGGCAATACGTCTAGTGGTTGCTGGTTTTATGTAGATTGCGATGATTGGGTTTATTGCTGGCTGCCTGTAATTTCTTGCAGTTTTTGGCGAGCAAAAGCGCTTCTTTCACCATTTGGTTCAAGCTTGAGATAGGCCTCGAAAGATCGGGCGGCCCCGACCGGGTCTTGGCGATTGAGTAGTGCGAAACCGAGACTGAAATGAGGGAGGGCGTAGGTGGGATCGTAGCTGGTAGCTTGGACATATTGGCTGATAGCTTCATCAGTATTGCCAAGGAAATAATAGGAAGTACCCAAACTGGTTCGGACCGCGGCGTTAGTTGGTTCAAGCGCTAAAGCATGCTGGTATGCGTCAACTGCCGCGTTTAGTTTTTCCCGCTCTTCCGGAAAATTGGCACTTGATTCAAGTTCTCTAGCCCACCGGGAATAGAGTTGACCTAAGAGGAACCAGCTATGGAAATCGGTCGAGTCCTTCTGTATTGCATTGAGATATTCAACCTCTTTAAGGGGAAATGAGGTCAATTCCAACGCCGAGGAAGTCGTCCCGACCGGGATAGGGCTCGGGACGAATAGCCATAGGCTAAGAGATAGTCCGATCAGGACCACAGGAAACGCCATCCACCACCAAGAAAAGCGTTTTCGACCTAACCTTGACATCATCTTATTTAGTAGACTGGGTTTGAATTCATTTTCATGCCGGTTGACTTCAATACCGAAAGTCTGCGCTTTGAGAAGCATGTTCAGGTCATTCGTTAATAACGTGACCTGCGCGTCTGGATCTTTCTGTTTTTCTTGGATGGCACATGCCAAAATACGGTCATCGGCGTTTCGAGGGCTCAGAGTTTTTGGAAACTCTTCGGCTTCATATTGGGCCACTCGAATGCTAGCGTCGTTGTCGAGTTCGATTCCTTCTAAAAGAGTTCCGTGCTGAGATAGATTGAAAAGGATTCTTGAAACTTCACGACCCCGGAAACGAACCTCTCTATCGCTGCGCGCAACTTTAATTTTGTCTAGCTCAGATAAGACAATCTGAGGGATGATGACTTCGGTGTCGGGATAAATAAACAAAGCATTGGGGTCGCTTAAAAGAACGTTAGTATCAACTATGACAATATTTTTCATTTAAATTTCAACTCAACGAGTATTATAAAGGTTTTGCGAATGGATGTAGAGCACGAGCGGTCGTCTGATCTTACCTTGAATTTAGCGGAATATCGTATTGTCCCTCAGCCTGCAGGTATGGCTTCAATCCGCTGATCCGATGGGCGAGCCACGTATTTTTCGCTGGAATCAGGACAGACACCCTAATGGCTTCACGTGTGACCTGGAATCCTGTCAGAACAGCTCCATCTTGTTCGGCCTTTAATCTTGCGCCTACCAAGGCTTGATCCGGAGATCTATCGTAAAGCCTATAATTGCGCAGTGCTTCTTGCGCTACTCCCCGGGTCTCGTCTTCGATATGGTAATGCGTCGATACGACCCCCCCGATGTCGTTGACGATTGTCAAACAAATCGTCGCTAATATTAAAAACTTTATTATGGGTCCTATGTAATCAGATTTCATCTATATCGTCTCTTGAAGTAGACTATCCCGGCTGAACCGACGACCAGCAAAGTCATCGCCGAGACAACTAAATATCTTAATTTGCTGCTTACTCCCACTTCTATATATCGGCTGGCAACTTGTCTGTTGCCAATGAAAACAGTAACTTTCAATTTTGAGACACCAATAAAGCTCGCGGTAATGTTGTAAGAAATCAGATTTTCTTTTGGCATTAAAGCTACACTTCTCTTATCGTCAGAAAATGAAAAGTCTTTACCACTTAAGTGTAGTTTGGCCTTGATGGGATAGCCGGTTCGATTAATAATGGCGATTGGAATTTTCCCGACACTCGTTGAGAAAGTTATGTTTGACGGCGTCGTCAGGTCAAGCTTTGCTAATTCCGAATCAACCGTTTCCCGGATATCTTGGGCGTATGTCTTGCCTACCGGTGGAATTTCGTCGTCGGTTTCACCGACATAATCAATTGATTGTAAAATATAAAATTGCCGTTCAAGCCGTTTACGCAATTCATTCGCTCGCGAGGTGGCTAAATCGAAATCACGGAAAGCTGTGTAGGCGCGTTTAATTCTGGCTAAGTAAGACCTGTCAATTTCTCCTTTCTTAACCGTGTCGAAGTCAATTGGCTTTCCTTGCTTGTTTTTATAAGATTTAAGGGTGGTTGTTTTGATCCACTCGGTATTGTTTAGTGTCGAATATAATGCCTGCAGTAATTGCGGACTTGGCAACCAATGGGCGGTATCCGGAGCGATTGTGACAACCCCGGATTTTGAACTAAAAAGATAGCGGTGGGCTAGGAGCGCGACAAGTTCTTGACCCGCTTTTTCGTGATACGCGGTACGCAACCATTTTGTGATCTCGGCATCACTCGTGAAGATCGAAAGATTCTTCCCGTCTCTTTTGAAGTTCAAGGGTGGCTGTGGCCCGGCGGTCGTGTTTGATGAATCAGCTTGAGCGATCGTGTATTGAAATAGGGATTTACTTGCTTTAATAGCTGTTTGCTTGTCAATAAGGAGACCCGGCAAGTAAAGGCCCCGCGGAGGGTGCTCGAGAGACAAAGTTTTTTTGCTCACTGTTTTTGCCAACCCAAGCTGCGCTCGTGCGTATTTAGACCAAGCGAACGATGTAAAAAGAGGTAAGGGGGCTTGCCCATAAGGAGAAGTCAATATCTCCGCCTGTCCCTTCTCTTGGACTTGTCCTATCAAATCAAGCAAGTTGCTCGCGGCTTGCGCTTCCTCGTCGTCTCTTTTGACCTCGATCGTCTGCTTACCATTTTGCCACCTGTAGCCTTTCGCCATATCCGACAATTGCTCCGTCAAGGTTGGACTTAAAGCCAAGTTGACCCGAAGCGTTGGGTGGTTCAATAAAATCGACAACTGTTGTCTGAGCAGACCCTGTCTCTCCGGCTTATCTTCAATGAGTCGCGCCAGAGAATCATTGATAAAAATACCATCGGGAAGTTGATTCTTCGGTTGATGTAAATTCCAGAGAATGGCTACCGTCAGGGGGTCTTTTGGTTCGAGAATAACCAAAAAAGAGCGGTCAACGAAAGTTTGCCTATTTGACATGGTTAATCCGACTTCCGCCGGATAGACACCCTCGCTTAAGCCAAGGGCGGCTAGGTCTCGAGTTAGATTGACTTCTGTTAGTCCCGCAGACAATGATTTGAACCATTGTTGGGTAATAATTGGCGCAGCCTGCTTTTTGAAGGCTGTTTCAATTGTTTCTCCGGCTTTT
>JAUVQD010000213.1 GCA_030598355.1 Actinomycetes bacterium | reverse complement strand
ATTCCATAGTCCTCAGCTGCCATTCTAGCGCTAACAGTAGCGTGTACCAAGTAAGGTTTTTCCTCTTCAATCGCGCTTATTTCGATCCTGTATTCTTTGGCCCGCTTCAGCAGCTCCTGGTCGGTCAGATCTCTGGCCGCATCATGCACAAGCCCCGCTGTCAGCGCTTTTTCCTCGTCAGCTGAATGCGTCTTTGCCAACTTGACAGCTGTCGCGGCTGTTCTTTCTGAGTGTTCAAAGCTAGTCGCTGATAATGCCTGCGCCAACCTGCTTCTTAAATCCAAGCTCTCTACCATTTAACTATATAATCCATTTCTTTTTATGTATTCAATCACTGAGTCAGGCAGTAAATATCTGACCGACAAACCTTCTTTTATTCTCCGCCTTAAATCAGTCGAGGAGATAGTCAAGGCCGGAATCTCCAAAATATTGACATTCGGTATTCCCGGCTTATCCTCGCGTATCCTCTGGAACTTCTTCAATTCATAGCCCGGCCGGGTAGCGGCTATGAATTGGGCATATCCAGATAAGCGCTCCGGGTCCTTCCAACTCAACATCTCTAAAACCGCGTCGGCGCCGGCAATAAAAAATAACTCTGAGTTTTCGTCGTGTTCTTTCCGTATCGCCTTGAGGGTGTCTATCGTATAACTTAGTTGCTGTCGCTCGATCTCCAGACGGGATACGGCAAAGTTTCTGTTTTCGGCAGTGGCGAGCACTGTCATCTGGTATCGCCTCTCCATCGTCGCAAAACTGGATTTTTCTACCGGCGATTTTCCAGTGGGCATGAATATAACTGTGTCTAATTCAAATTGTACTCTGGCTGATTCCGCTGTCACCAGGTGGCCGTAATGAATCGGGTCAAACGAACCGCCAAGCACGCCAATACGCGTTATTTTCTCCGCTACTGCCTCCAAATATCTTAAGCTTTACTTATGTATTATAGCGCATAAGCTTGAGGTTTGAGCGAAAGAGCGCAATCTTTAAGCTATCTTTTTGAGCACGATAACTGCGGCATCGTCATTTAAATGGTTGGATGTAAATCGGTAAACCGAGGAGAATATTTTATCAGCGACCGCTTGGGCACTCATATCAGCAGATGATTTAATGATCTCTTTTAGTCTCTCTTCTCCAAAGAAACCATCAGCGTTTCTCGCTTCAGTTATGCCATCGGTATAAAAAACAGCGACATCATCTTGCTTCAAACGGATAATGTGGTCGTCATAGTAGGCTTCGGGTATAACGCCGACAATACTTCCATTTGATTTTAGCAGCTCAAATTCTTCTTTTGCGCGCCGGTAGACAACAGGTCTTGGGTGACCGGCAATACAATATTGAATCGTATCAGTTCGATGATCTAGCAATCCGTAGGCAAGCGTAACAAACGCTCCGTCTTCAACTTCTTGACAAAAAGTCCAGTTAATCCTGGACATGACTACGGACGGACTGGGATCCTCCCTAGCGAAGGCTCGCAAACTATATTTGACTAAGTACGTCTGAACTGCCGCCGCCATCCCTTTTCCGCAAACATCACCGATCGCAAAGACGCAAAAATCTTTGTTTTTTAAAGGTATAAAGTCATAGTAATCCCCACCGATGACCATCCCCTGAACCGCGGCTGCGTATTTCGTACCTAGATCATAGCCGGGCAGATCAGGCAGCTCCTTTGGCAGAAGGTTGCGCTGGAGAATTTGCGCTATCTTTCTCTCTCGTCGATAGAGGTTTTTGATCCTTCTTTCACTTTGCTTCCTTATCGTGATGTCGTGATAAATGTTGACCCGCCCCATAAACTCACCAGAGGCGTCAAAGACAGGGCCGCTGAATCGCTCAAGCGCCCTTGGTCTTGGCTTAACCATCTCTACCATGTCTTTTACAGGCTCAGAAGATTGTGAGCGGAGCCATTCGACACGGGACTCAAATGCGTCAGGATCCTTAAACAGGTGCTTAACTTTTTGCAAGACATGCTTCTTCTCGTCTTTTCCGATGATCTCAGCGGCCTCAAGCCCCATCATTTCACAAAACTTTTTATTCGCCGTGTCAACTCGACCATTTTGATCAACCATAATGAGCGCGCTGTCGCCCCAATCCACAATTGCCTTTAGCGTCGAGTGCAGGTCTTTTGTCTTCTCAAATAGTTGCGCCTTTTCAATTGAAAGAGCAGCCTCGTTACCTATAATTTGTGCCAATTTTATATGTTCAGTTTTGAATTCGCCTGGTTCGTCGCGGCAGATCAATAACATTCCAATAACTTTATCGTGACCGATCAATGGCACGAAAAGTACGGTCTTTAAGTTATATCGATAAGCAAAAGTTTTGTTTACCAGAGGATTTGCTTTTGCTCTCCGAACAACGATCGGCTCTTTGTCTTTAATGGCCTGTTTTACCAAGTGCCCCTCTTTTTCAATGGAAATAGCGCGATGCTTAATTTCCCCCAAATCAACATGCGTTTGAAACAGCTCACTTACCTTTTGGTCATCTTCATAAACCAACTGAAGAAAACACCGATCGGCGTGAAGAAGCTTGTGTGCTTTGTTAAATAACACACCTAGAACCTTGTCTAGCTCTAGAGAGCGCGTCAGTTTTTGACTAATCTCATAGATGTTCTCAAGCTCGTTGTTGCGTTCGGCTAGCTCACGTTCTTTTTTCTCAAGCCGCTGATTTGCGGTAATTAGTTCTTGCTGAGTCGCTTTGAGACGCACAAAAGACTTAATCTTCGCCAGAAGCTCATCTGTGTTTACAGGCTTTAAGAAATACCCATCGGCTCCATAATCTATTGAATCAATTAATCTGTTGAGTTGTCCCTGATTTCCGGCAAGCAGAATCGGGATATGACTTGTTTTAACGTCGGATTTGAGTTGGCGGCAAAGACTTTGTGTCGTTTTTGGCCCTGAGCCTAAACCCACCAATAGAAGATCTGGCGCTTTATTTGCCACCGCTTCGATGATTTTTTGAGGACTATCAAAAGAACTCACGCTATAACCGTGATCCCTTAAAGCAGTGCCGGTCGCTTCTAGAGCTTCCGTATCCGTGTCCGCAACGTATATTCGCGAGCTCAGATTCCCTCCCTGGGAATTGCGAGGAGTAAGTAACACATACCCCATTGGAATACCATCTTCGTAGTATTTTTAGCATTATAAACCCGGAGCCGGTTACATCCTATGTGTTTAAGTTATTCCCAGGTCGGCTAGAGAGCAAACACTTTTCTTAGAAAAAAGTT
>JAUVQD010000234.1 GCA_030598355.1 Actinomycetes bacterium | reverse complement strand
TCCGATAGCACCATAAGAGGGACACTCACAAAGAAACTCGCTAGAAGCGCGTAGAAGACGATTTTTCCGGCCAACTCTTTTCCTAAAATGACGGGAATCGTTTTAACACCCAAGGCTTCATCTTCATCAACATCATTAAAGTCGTTCGGCACATTACGCCCACCGATTTCCCACAGAAACGTCCAAACGCCAAAAAGCAAAAACGTTGAAGTATTTGGCTCCGCCACAACCAACCATCCGGACAGGGCCCCAAGAGTTACGGCCATCGCTACAGCCAAAAACTTCCAATACGTATACAAGCCCAGAATCGAATAGAAGGCACTGCTAAGCGCAATCAAAACAAAAATTGGCCAAAGAGACGGCTTGAGCAGAAAGATGAATCCAACACTTATGATTGAGAGCAATACGACCCAAATCACGCCAGTCGTTGAACTAATTACTCCTCTAGCGACTGGATGATGAATAAAAAGCGACCCAAGATCAAGGTCCCCTTCGCTCTCGTTTTCTTGCTCTAATCGCCTGCGATCAAGGTCGATGTCGAGCAAATCATTTAGACCTATTAACGCTCCTGTGCCAAAAAAACACGCGAATATCCCTAAAATAATAATTTGAATTGACGGGATAGCACCAGTCGCGAAGATTGCCGCCAGACCCGCATGAGCCACTACAAAGACTGCGACTATCGCTCTCGACATGCCTAAAAGTGCCCGGCTAACCTCGATAAATCGGCTATTTCCGGATTTTCCTTGAAAGCCTTGATTTGCTTTCGCTAGATTCGGGCTTCCAGTAATTGAGATTTTTTGACCTTCAGACATGGCTAAACAATAAAGATTTTGTGAACTATCGTCAATCAATCCCTATTTATCTAGTTGTTCTTGCAACAGATCATGAATCAAACTATTGGAAGCTATCAAGCCGGGCTTAAAATGATCAAATTCTGAGCCATCATATCTTGAGAGCCTGCCCCCTGCTTCCTCGACTACAAGCCCGGCAGCGGCAGTGTCCCATGGTCTTAAGCCCACTTCCCAAAAACCATCAAAGCGTCCACAGGCCAAAGCGCATAAGTCGAGACTGGCGGCACCAGCCCGTCGGACACCCTGGCACAAAAGAGACAATCTCGTAAAATCAGCCATAATCGTTTTATAATTTTCGCGAAGAGTGTAGGGAAAACCCGTCGCCAGCAGTGAGTCATTGAGGACAGCAACGTCAGAGACTTGTATGGTTTCACCGTTCAAAGTCGCTCCTCCGCCTTTAACAGCGGAAAATAGTTCTTTTAAGTTCGGGTCATAAACAACGCCTAAAACCGGTTTTCTGTCGACTAAAAGTCCGATGGAAACCGCAAAGACCGGAAAACCATGCGCGTAATTAGTTGTTCCGTCAATCGGGTCGATTGCCCAAACAAAATGACCATCCTCATCTCCACCGCTTTCTTCGGCTAGAATTGAGTGACCGGGAAAGTACTTTTGGATCTCCGCGACAATATATTTTTCCGACATTATGTCGGCATCTGTGACCAAATCAACAGCGCCTTTGCGTGTAACCTTGGCGCCGCCCTTGAGATGTTCCGTTATCAAAGTCCCAGCTTTTAACGCTATTTTTTCAACATCGATCAGCCATTTCTTTTCCACTAAAAGAGCCTTACTCCACCAACTGGAGTTCGCCGTCTTCGATCACGTGCTTAAGCGGTTTCATTGGCTTTGTGGATGGCCCTTTTATGACCTTACCAGTGGGCGCGAATCTCGACCCATGACACGGGCAATCCCAGGTTTGCTCTGCTTCATTCCAAACGGTCTGGCAGCCCATATGGGGACAGACATTTTCCAAAACTACAATCTCGTTGTCCCGGCTATAAACTGCTACTTCGATGCCGTCGATTTTTCCAACCACACCGTATTTTTCCTCTAGATCTGAGAGATTCACTTGAACACCACTCCTTTATCCTCTTCTATACCCATCATTAATCTATACAGCATGGGGCAAGGGTAAGTATAATGAATATATGAGTGCAAGTTCAACTCGTTACAAGCAAACATTTAAAATGATCTTCTTATCTTTTGGTCTCATCCTGGCACTTACATCTCTTGCATGCTCAACCAGCACGGAGGAGCAAGCTGATCGAGGATCACCCGAAAATAATGAAGAAGAGTTTCGCCTTACAGACGAGATCAAAGATCTAAACTTTCCCACTGACCTGGCTTTTACGGATGACGGGAGATTGTTTTTTACGGAAAAAACAGGTGCTCTTCGCCTGATAAAAGACGGGCGCCTCCAACCAGTCCCGATAGCCACATTTAATGTGCCCCAAATTGTCGGCTATAACGAAACCGGACTTCTCGGCTTAGCTCTTTCGCCCGATTTTGAACGAGATCATTTAATCTACGTCTACCACACATATAGCGAGGACGGTCGATTGTTTAATCGTATTGTTCGGTTGGACTATCGCAGGCCTAGGACCAAGAAGACAATATTTGATCGTATTTTGGGTAATCGAATCCATGTAGGCGGAAAACTTAGCTTCGGCCCGGATAACTTGTTGTATATTGCGACCGGGGAAGCAAACCAGCCAAATCTTTCGCGAAAAACCAACTCACCAAACGGCAAGATTCTAAGAGTAACAAGAAACGGAAAGATTCCAAAAGATAATCCTTTTGGTCGATCCCCCGTTTTTGCTCTAGGGTTAAGAAATATCTTCGGTATGACCTTCGATTCCAAAGGGCGGTTGTTTGTTACTGAAAACGGTCCTGAAAAAGACGATGAGATTAATATGATAACTGCCGGATCTGATTATGGATGGCCTATTGAAACCGGCACGGGATCAGGTCAATTCAAAAAACCTCTAGTTACGTTCAAAAACTCGATTGCGCCAACCGGCATTGTTTTCTA
>JAUVQD010000163.1 GCA_030598355.1 Actinomycetes bacterium | reverse complement strand
TCCACCCCCTTGTTTTATCAAAGCTTAAACGGGTAGAAAAACCCCAAGGTAAATGAATAATGGGGTGATTTTATGAATGCGACGCAAAACACAGATGTGGAATCAATGAGCTCGGAAAGACGAGGTCCCATTCTTTTTCAAGGCATCGCCGCTATCATTTTGGGCTTTCTTTTATTGAGCGCGCCGGAAGCGTCTCTGACTGTGCTAGTGACATTTCTAGGGATTTATTGGCTGTTAAGCGGGGTTGTGGGAATTGTCAAAATTTTCACCGGGACCGCTAGCCGTAACTGGTTTTGGGCGGCTATCGTAGGCGCTCTAGGCATTTTCGCGGGACTAGTTGTCCTGGATCACCCATTGTGGAGCACGTTATTCGTTCCAGCAGTTCTCATAGTCATTCTTGGGATTGACGCGTTGCTCATGGGCGTTGTTAACTTTATCCGGGCTCTAAGCGGTGAAGGACTTGGGTATATTGCCATCGCCATTCTTGATCTGGCCTTTGGCTTCATTCTTTTGGGGTCACCACTTATAGCGGGCACATACTTGCCTGTGGTTTTAGGATTCTTCGCGCTTATTATCGGCATATCAGTGGTTATTCTTGCTCTGGTGGGACAACCAGCTCAGCAAGAAGAAATCTCCGGACAAGGGACAAGACGAGCAGCGTAGCAGAACGAAAAAGCCTCTATGAAAGCCGGTGGCTGAAACTGGATGCTCGCACGGTGAAGTTTTGACTTTGCGAGTGTTCACATTCACGATGGACTAATGAAAAAAGTAAGTGTCCTGGGTTGCGGATGGCTAGGTCTGCCTCTGGCCGAGCAATTAGTTAAACTGAACTATGATGTTAAAGGTTCGACTACTTCGGATCGACGACTCGACCTATTGGCAAGAGGTGGTATTGATCCGTATCTCGTTGATATCGGGCATATATCCGAAAACATCCATCGTTTTTTAGAGTCACCAACTCTGATCATCGATATCCCCACTAGCAATTCAAGAGACTATCAAGAGCTGCTTTCACATATAGAGGACAGCATGGTCGTAAAAGTACTCTTTGTCAGCTCGACTTCGGTCTACAGAGAAGTCAATCGAGTAGTCACAGAAGAAGCTGGCCTCGAATCACCAGAGAACCCGTGGACGCTTATTGAAAAGCTACTGTGCGGCAGCCCGGTTTTTCAAACCACTATTGTACGATTCGGTGGCTTAATTGGTTTTGACCGGAACCCGGCTCACTTCTATCCGCCGGGCAAATCTATCCCCGCGCCGGAATCCAAAGTAAATATGATCCATCGCGACGACTGCATAAGTATAATCGAGCGAATATTAAAGCGAGGTATTTGGGGAGAATCATTCAATTGTTGCGCCGACAGCCACCCCACAAAAAGAGAGTTCTACACAAAAGCAGCCCGGGACGCCGAGCTGCAACCACCTATCTTCGACAAGCCCGGTCAAGAAAGCTATAAGATAATCAGCAATGCCAAGATTAAGCGTTATCTAGACTTTGAATTTGCGCATGACCTGATTTGACATAAATAATATATCCTTCTAATATTGTAGCCAGACAATATTATATTATGATAATATTATAGTTCAGGATGGTGATTAGTTATGTCTGAGTTGACCAATGCAAAAGCCGCTCTTTTAGGGCTCTTATCTGAGAGACCGATGCACCCGTATCAAATTGAGCAGCAAGTGAAATATCGCGAGATGAGATCATGGACAGATCTCTCCATGTCTTCAATCTACAAATTACTGAAAGCACTTGAAAAAGATGGGTTCGTCAAGTCGACAAACCAGGTGAGCCCGGAAAACCGCCTTCGGAAACTGCACACAATAAGCGGTGAAGGGAAAAGGGCTCTGAGAGAGAAACTGGAATCGCTTTTGAGCGAGCCTGAGCATACGAAATGGCAAGTCGATATCGGCACATACAACTTAAGCCTGCTTCCTTCCAAGTCAGTGAGAAAAGCACTTGAGAAATACCGATTGGGCTTGAAAGAGAAGATCGAGGGCTACAATGCTCTCTTGAAGTTCCTGCAAGACAGCGGTTGTCCGCCCCATCGATTCTCGGTGGCGACCAGGCCGGTGTTCCTATTAAAAGGCGAAATAGATTGGGTCGATTCGTGCTTATCCGATCTTAGTGAATAATTAAGGGACGCGAAATAGGCATACTGTCCCTGTATTATTCGTATTATTTATACAAAGGTTAGCGCGATACCCGTTTTATCGGCCCGGCCGGTTCGACCTATGCGATGAATGTAATCATCTTGCGTCTCGGGCAGATCAAAATTGATCACATGTGTGACATCATCGATGTCTAGTCCTCTTGAAGCTACGTCGGTTGCCAACAAGGCTTGAACCTGATTTGCTTTAAATTTCTTTAAAGCCACTTGCCGCTGAGCCTGGCTCTTGTTTCCATGAATGGAGGCAACATTTAAACCACGTTTCTTCAACTGGCTTAGCAACTTTTCAATGCCCCATTTTGTGCGGCCGAATACAAGCACTTTATCGAAGCCATCGCTAACCAACAGATCGTGCAATACGTCTATCTTCGGCTTTTCGCCTATCTTTACAATATCTTGATCAACATTCTTGGCAGCCCGCTGTGCTTCAACCGTTATAAAGACCGGCTCATCAAGAAAATCGCGCATGATTTCTTTTATCTTCGGCGATACAGTAGCTGAAAAAAATAATGAGAGTCGCTTGGCCGGTAAGTTGTCGACAATACTTTTGACGTCGTGAATAAAACCCATATCGAGCATTCTATCGACTTCATCCAAAACAATCGCGGAAAAATCACCGAAACGAAGATTCCTTCTGTTAGCCAAATCCAAAAGTCGGCCCGGGGTGCCAATTACAAAATGTGGCCTTTTTCTTAAATTCGAAATCTGGGGGTTTATTGACAGCCCGCCCACACAAAGTGTTGAAAAGAGATTGAGGCCCCTGCTGAATTTCCTCACCTCATCATTGACCTGGGTTGCCAGCTCCCGAGTCGGGGTTACAACTAGCACTCGTGCTGATCTATCATTTAATGCTTTGTTTATCAGCGGAATCAAAAATGCCGCTGTCTTACCTGTACCGGTATTGGCCACTCCGACCACATCTTTCCCTTTCAGAATATGAGGAATTGCCTGATCCTGTATGGGTGTTGGATGTGAGTACCCTTTTGCTTTGATATTTTCTTTCAACCTTTTATTAATCGGAAAATCTGAAAACATATTTTCAGGTGCGTACTTTACCTCGTCAACCACCGACGGCGCCTTTTGTACTAGACGCGATGGATCGAACGAAGCAAACTTTTTCTTGCTGCCCCGGTTCCCGTGTCGCTTTGGTTTGTTCTGAAAACGCCTCCGAGAATTTGAACTTGAATTTGAACGATTTGAATTAAACAAAAAAACTCCTTTTTTTTGAACAGAAATGGTAAAAGTGGGGAGACAAGAGATTTGAAAAGCGGAATCGATTCAAACTTATTGCGTGCCCTATTACTTGCTCTGACCTGATAACTGCTACTACTAAATTAAACAACCAAAAGATTATACTACGGGACACCCTGGTAACGCAAGATGCAGTATAAATATGGACCCAAATGCAACGAGAAACCTATTGACAGACAACCCCTAATCTTGTTAAAACTGATCGGGCACTTAAAGCCTTTAATTGTATTTATATAAGTGTTTATAACCCGATGGAGGATAATTTAAATGGATATTTTTACTCGCTTTTCACTTAAAAGCCCAGCCGTCATCGTTATCGCCATTCTTCTATTGTTTGCCGGGGGCGTCTATTCGGCTCAGCAATTGCCGCTTGAAACAATGCCCGACATCGATATACCGATAGTCACTATTATAACTATCTACCCCGGTGCCGGACCATCAGAGGTACTGGAGGAGATTACAAAGCCGCTTGAAAAAGCAACCGCTAATACTGATGGAGTCAAAGTTCAAAACTCCACCTCCTCTGATAACATTTCCGTCATAGTAATGGAGTTTGACTTCGGTGATGACATCGATAAGGCAAAACGGTCGATCGAGGATGCT
>JAUVQD010000154.1 GCA_030598355.1 Actinomycetes bacterium | reverse complement strand
TTATCTTGCAATCTCGGAGCTTATTCTACCACGCCTGTAATTTTCAGGAAACGGATTGTGATTGGGTTAACGTTCCAGCCTAACGGTTGTATTAATTTACTATTCACCAATATTTTGCTACTATTCATATAAAATTAGAAGCCAATTATGAAACGTTTGCCAACGAACAGCCTCATATTCAAGATAATAGCGGGTTTTACCTTCATTCTTTTGTCGGTACTTCTCTTCGGTTTTGTCGTAGAGCTCTTGCTCGGTCAAGTTATCGAGGACTACGAAGATGCTGAGTTTAACATGCGAAAACAAACCCACCCCATCGCGCATTTAAAAGCAGATTTGCTCAAAGCGCATATACCTGTTGGTGATTTTTTGACTACGAGTAACTACGATGAAATCGATCAATTTGATAAGTCTAGAACAGAAATTGATCGCGAGTTCACGCTTCTTAAGAAAAATACAAGCAACCAAAGAACACTTGGTTTTATTGTTGACGCTGAAAAAACTTGGACAAAAGCGCGTGTGCAAGGAAGTAGTATTTTGAGCGCCCGTTACTCTAGCTTTGATAGTGCGAGCGCCGAGCGAATGAGGGTCTTCGACAATTTGATTGACTCATCAATCGTCAAACTCGATAGAGCCGAGGCCAGGATGGTCGAAAAGGTTGAGAAACTGCATCAAAGCGCCAAACGGTTTCGCGGTTATGCCAACATATTTATCATTATTATATGGATACTCACACCAACCATTTCAATTATTGCTGCTCTGTGGTTGGTCAAGATTGTCTTGAATCCAATCGCTTCGCTTCAGAACGGCGCTAGGTTTATTGCCGATGGTGACTTGGAACATGATTTTGCTTTTCAGGCCAGCGATGAATATGAAGTACTCGCCGAGGAATTCAATATTATGGCCCGACGTCTCAAGCAAAACCGCGATTCTCTTCATGAGCTGGCTACACAGGATGGTCTTACCGAACTATTTAATCACCGCGAGTTTCATCGGCTCTTGCGTCAGGAAATCGAGCGATCTAAACGCTCGAAGAAACCGGTATCTTTGCTCTTTTTAGATATCGATAATTTCAAAAACTATAACGATACGTTCGGTCACATGCAAGGAGATAATGCCCTAAGAATAGTCGCCAATATATTGATGGAGCAGGTAAGACAGATTGATGTTGCGGCTAGGTATGGTGGCGAGGAATTCGCGATCGTGCTTCCGGATACAGCCGCCAAAAAGGCTTCAGTTATCGCCGAGCGAATCAGAGAAGCCATAAGTATACAGCCATTCATAGTTAAGGAAGAAGTTAATCAGCTTAGTGTCAGCATCGGCATCGCGGAGTTTCCGGAAAACGCAGAGAAAGCGGCCGATCTGATTGAGGCAGCTGATCTAGCTCTTTATACGGCCAAAAGAAACGGCCGCGATCGAGTTTGCATTCAATCTAAGTAGGCGGCAAAGCCATTCCTTCCAGTCGCTTTATCCTCTCCTCTATTGGCGGATGCGTAGTTGCGAGCTCACGGATCTTACCCGACGTTCCCCTTTGTTTGGGCGGACTTATGTATAAATGCGCTGTCGCCTTGTTGGCTGCTTCAAGAGGCTCTTGATCGCCTGCCATCTTTCTTAGAGCGTTCGCTAACCCCGCAGGGTAGCGTGTGAGCAAAGAGCCGCTTGCATCAGCCAAGTACTCTCTTTGCCGGGAGACAGCCAACCTTATAAGCCTCGCGACAATCGGAGCTGCAATAGCCAGTACTATCCCGACGATAAAAAATACCCCAAAACCTCCACCTTGACCCTCGCTTCTTTGACGCCTACCTCCCCACCAGAAACTTCTAAGAAGCCAATCACTTAGGAGCGCTATAACGCCCACCATTACCACCGTAAGCGTCATCAACTTAATGTCATAGTTTTTTATGTGGCTCATTTCGTGAGCAATGACACCCTCAAGTTCCAGCCTATCCATCTTTTCTAAAAGACCGGTGGTAACAGCGATTGCCGCGTGTTCAGGGTCTCGCCCCGTAGCAAAAGCATTTGGGGCCGTGTCATCAACAGTGTAGAGCTTTGGAGCGGGTATACCGGCTGCGATTGCCAGGCCTTCGACCGCATTGTAAAGGTGGGGGTAAGTTTCCCTTTTGGCAACGTGCGCACTGCTCATCTTTAGCACAAGTGTGTCGCTTTTGTAATAGCTAACGAGTGCTAAAACCATGGCGATGATAATCGCGATAGCCGGGCCGGCATATCCAAAACCACTTATCTCACCGATGACCCAGCCAAGCAACCCGACAAGCAAGACAAAAGCGAACATAAGAAACCATGAACGTCGAGTAGTGCTGGCTATTTCCTCATACATTAGTTAGTTTCTTGAGAATTATTCTGTGCCGAAGTCTACTTTTATAGGTTCCCGTGAACCTTCATCGATTTCAAAATATTCGCGTTCGTTAAAACCGAAAACACCGGCAATCATATTGTTGGGAAACGTCTGAATGGCCGTGTTAAACAACATCACCGTATCATTAAAAAACTGACGGGCGAACGCGATCTTACCCTCTGTTCCGGCTAGCTCCTCTTGCAGCATCATAAAATTCTGGTTGGCCTTTAGTTCCGGATAATTCTCCGCCACTGCAAATAGCGACTTTAGAGTACCGGTCAGCATATTTTCGGCTTGCGCTTGGTCCTCGACGCTCCCCGCGTTGATCGCCTGGGTTCGAGCTTTTGTGACATTCTCAAAAAGCTCCTTTTCATGCTTAGCGTACCCCTTAACCGTTTCGATCAAGTTCGGTATCAAATCGTAGCGCCGTTTCAATTGAACATCAATTTGCGACCAGGCGTTGTCAATTCTGTTCCTTAGAACAACAAGCCTGTTGTATATCGCGATTAGGGCGATTATCCCTAGTACAACTACTATGCCTATACCTATTCCTGTCAACGAAAACCTCCCTTTTCTACTTCAGCTTAATTAATGATGTCCACCGGCACGCCAACGCCGATCAATGGAAAAAAATTAACGATGTCGCTGTTTCTCATTCTAATGCAACCATGTGAGGCCGCGCTGCCGATGCTCCCGTAATTTGACGTGCCGTGAATCAGAATAGCCCTAGCGCTAAGAGCAAGTGCTCTCACCCCAAGCGGGTTGCTGAAGCCGGGTGGAATAACCTTTGGCATGTCTTTCGCCCAGTCGCTGCCCGGGTTGATCCAACGAGGCATAATTTGTCGATTAACTACCGACCAGTTTCCCGGAGGTGTCGGATAGCCAGCCTGCCCGACCGCCACCCTATAGGTTCGCTCAAGGTTGCCTTCTTTGTAATAATAAAGCCTTCGCTCTCCCCTATTTACAACTATGCGGCGAGAGTCAATTGTGAAGTTCCATTCCTTGGTAGTGACATGATCAGCATAGTCGATGGCTTCGACCATCACTGTGTGAGTACCGTCTTTAAGCAGCTCCCCTAAGTATGTTACGCGATTGCTGCCATCGTCCCCTTTAACCACTGCCTCTTGATCGTCAATGACCAGCTTTATACTCTTCAAGCCGGTTTCCTTTTCTTCAAAAGTAACTTCGATCATGGGCGTTACCAATCTAACAACTTCGTCTTCAGCCGGCTTAATTTCGGCAATCACCGGAGCAGTTTCATCTTTGATGACAGGTAAAACAACCGCCCTGGAGTTTCCAGCTTCATCGGTGGCCAGCAAATTCAATGTGTTTTTGTCTTTTAAGTCGTGAACGTCAATAGCCAGAGCTCCGCTTTTCTTAACAGTTCTTGACCCCAGCGACTCATCGTTTAGCGAGATCTCAACGATGGCGTCTTTCTCACTTTTAATTGGCACTTTCGCGCTCGGCCCATCGCTCACAAAGTACGAGGCTCCGTCTGCCAGATCAACCCTTGGAGGTTCTGTGTCAATTTCAAATGCCCACTCTGTTTCTATCTCTCTCGGAACGCCTAAGCCAAAAACAATTTTGGCTCTCACTTCATGCCGCCCCTCCTCGAATGGTTCAGTTGGCACAAAAGTAAAGCCCGTGCCCTTCGCAGGCACGCTCACAGGCTCAATTAGCCCGTCTATTTCAAATTCAATTGATTTAATGCTGACACCAGGAAGATTTAGCCATTTAACTGAGATAGAAGGCATCGTATTAGCAACAGTGCCTTCAGCAGGAGGATAGACATCGATCATCTTTCCGGCGGATGCGTAAACTACACCCCAACTACAAATGAAAATGGCTACGACGAGGGCGGCTATGAAAACAAGGCGTTTGCTTCTTTGCTCCATAAGTGCCATAAAACTTG
>JAUVQD010000009.1 GCA_030598355.1 Actinomycetes bacterium | reverse complement strand
GGCTTCTTTTATTTCTTCACGGCTTTCTTCGGCGGCCGCGCTGCCAACTTCCGGATCCGCGCCGGCGCCTAAGCCTTTTGTTAATTCACTGCCAATTTGAACTTTATAATCAGCATCCGACATCAAAAGCGATTGTGCGTCTGTGTTGATTGAAATAAATTCCACGCCTTTGAGCCCGGCCTCGATCATTCGATTTACGGCGTTTGTTCCCCCGCCGCCTATCCCGGCAACCTTAATAACAGCCAGGTAGTTTGAGCCGGTATCTACCACTTGCATCACTCCTTACCCTGTCTAAACCTTAAGCCTCAAGTATACCTTTATACCTGATAGACTAACCATTGACTCAAACCTTAACGTAACGATTATTTAAATGCAAGACATAATTTTGACAACGGGGCTGTTGTATGTCGGCAAGTAGGGCCTCTAGCGAACGCTTGTTATCGCTCGAGGCCGCGAACGACAGGGTTTGCCGGTACCGTCACATTGATGTGGACAATGCGTTCATCCGCTTCTGAAAGTATCTTCTTGATCAAGAAGTTCTTTTTCGCCGCATCAAGAGAGCTGCCATAGATTATCTCCAAACCATCGGAGGTTTGAAAGCTCATATTGTCTAGCGACGGCACAGAGACCCAAGTTATCTTAGACCGCAAATCCGACTCTAGCGCTCTCAAGCTTGTTAGTACATCAAGAAGTTTTTTATCTTTGTATTTAGATCCAACCTTAATTTTTCTCACCCGGATGTCATTGATTATCGGGATATTCTTATCTGCCAAGGCTCGTTTCCTTTGCAACACAAATCCGCTTCCATCGAGAACCACTAACCCGCCAGTCTGTTTTAAGGCAACAAAAGGCTCTCGTTCAGTAACTTGAATTAAGAGGCGATTCGGTAGGTTCCTGGATAAGCGCGCTTTCTTTATCCAGGGGTGACGCTCCAGTTTTGCTTCAATCTTGGCCGTTGATATCTTCAGCAGGCTAGTGTCGGCATCGGTGTCGGCTAGCGCAACTACTTCTTTGGCGGAAAGACGTTTATTGCCAGAGACAGTCACGCTTTTTACCAGCCAGAAGTTTGAGTTCCAGATAAGGTAGCCTCCGACCACGATCGCGATCAATACAAAGACCACAGAAAAAATATTCAGGGCATGCCGAGTCCTGGTGCGCCGTATCTTTTCGTATCGGCGCTTCCTGGCTTCCTCAACGTGCGGCATAAGACCAATCCCCTATTATCTTGACTTCCGGCTCCAGCTTAATGCCTGAAGCCGCCTCAACCTTGGCTGTGACGTCCTGCATTAGCAAGTAGAAATCCGCGGCGGTTGCTCCACCCGTATTCATAAAGAAATTTGCGTGTTTCTCGGAAACCTGTGCTCCTCCGATTGTCTGACCCTTGCAACCAGCCTCCTCTATAAGTTTTCCGGCTGCATGGTCGGTAGGATTCTTAAACATGCTACCCGCGTTCGGCATCTCCGAGGGCTGATTTGTTTTTCGTCGGCGCCAGTTCGTTTCCATCTGAGATTTAATTATCTCGGCCGACGATAGACTCAGCGCTAAAGTTGCTTCGACCACAATTGTATTCTTTGGCAACCCCGACGTTCTGTAGCCAAAGTCTAAATGATCAGGACCTTGGCGCTGGAGTCGCAAGTCATCTGTATAGTAGGTGACATTTCTGACTATGTCACCTACCGCGGCACCATGGGCACCGGCATTGATCGCTATAGCTGCTCCTAGGGTGCCGGGGATGCCAACAGCAAATGCTAACCCCCCCAGGCTATTCTTAAGGGCTGATTGTACAAGAGATGTCAAGGTAACGGCGGCTCCGGCCCTGATCTCATTTTTTTCCACTACGGTTTGATTAAAGTCTCGGCCTAACTGGAAAACTATGCCCCTAAAACCTTTATCGCTTGCTAGGATGTTTGACCCGCGTCCCAATATTAGCGAGGACAGCTCAAAATCTCTAACGACCTGAAGTACGGCTCTGAGATCGGCTAGTGTGTCAACGGTTAAAAAGATAGAAGCCGGCCCGCCAACACGCAAAGTTGTCATTTTAGCCAATACTTTGTCTGTCGCCAACTTACCCGGTATGAGTTTAGTTAGCCGCTCCTGCGCTCTTTTTATGATGTAATCGTTACTCATGTGGCAAAACCAACTGGCTTAGGCAAGACTTTTTAGATTCTCGTGCACATTGACGCCAATATCCCAGACATCTCCCGCGCCTAATGTCATTAGAGCATCTCCGGGTCTTAAAATCGATAAGATGTAATCACGAATCTCAGATTTATTCGGTATATACACCAGTCGACTACGCGGATTATGTTTGAGGATCTCGTCAACGAGAAGCTTACCTGTAACTCCTGGCACCGGAAGCTCTCCGGCGTTATAGATGTCAGTCATAACGGTTATGTCCGCATCGCCAAAAGCTTCGCCAAACTGTTTATGTAATTGTTTCGTGCGGCTGAAACGATGAGGTTGAAAAATACAAATAATCCTCTTCCACTTACCTCCCCTAGCAGCTTTAAGGGTAGCCATAACTTCGGTGGGATGATGCGCGTAGTCATCGATAATTGAAACGCCGCCAACCGCGCCTATGAGCTGAAAACGACGTTTCACGCCCTTAAACTCCGACAAGCTTTGCGCGGCTTTTTCAAGATCCAGGTCAAGAGATTTTGCGACCGCTAAAGCCGCCAACGAATTTAGAATGTTGTGTTCACCCGGGACGCTCAGCCTCACCCGCCAATCCTTGCCTCGATCCTTATCGTAGACCGTAAACTCGGATTCGAAGTCCTTGGATATGACATCATCATAATAGATATTATTCTCACTAGATCGACCGAAGGTTATATATTCACTACCGCTCTCTCTCGCGGCCTTCTCGGCATGTGACCCGTCTCCCAATACAATGGCTTTTCCGCTTGGCCCAAGTGAAGCAAGCCACTCCTGAAAAAGCGCTACCAGCTTATTAAAAGTGAGGTGGTAATCCAAGTGATCACTGTCTATATTGGTTACTACCGCAAACTCAGGTTCTAAATAAACAAGTGAGCCATCACTTTCATCTGCCTCCACTAAACAGATTTCGCCACTTCCATATTTGGCGTTACTACCAATATCGTTTAGCTCCCCGCCAATAAGAAATGTCGGATCCAAGTTAGCCCGCTCAAGAATTAACGCCGTCATCGAGGTTGTCGTGGTTTTGCCATGCGTTCCGGCAATGGCGATGGTTTTGTTTTTTTGGCTGCATATCTGGTTCAACATTTGAGCTCTGGCAAGAACCTTTATATTTTCTTTTCTGGCCAACTTCAGCTCAGGATTTCTCTCAGGTATGGCCGAAGATATGACGACCAACTCGGCTCCCCGGGAATTTTTCGCATCGTGCCCGATCGTGATATTGGCACCCATCTCCGAGAGAACCTTCGTGTAACGACTCTCTTTTAGATCGGAACCACTGACTTGATGCCCCATCTCAACAAGCACCTTAGCGATGGCGCTCATGCCGGCGCCGCCGATCCCGATAAAATGTATTCGCTTAGTCTTAGGTAATTGGTCCATCTTCAACTTAGATTGTTTCTTCCCGTTTTTGCCATAACTTTCCCAGCCGTTTCCATTACTGTAGAAGCAAGCTCGTTAGCGGCTTGTGGTCGACCCAGGATCTTTGAGCACTCCGACATTTTCTTAAGCTCCAAAGGATTATATATCAAGTCCGAAACGGCTTGCCAAAGTAGTTGGGCATTAAGGCTTTCGTCCAAGATTATACTGGCGGCTCCCGCTGACTCCAGGCGCTTTGCGTTAGCAAGCTGATGGTTATCGGTAGCCCAAGGATATGGAACCAAAAGCGCAGGTAGACCGCTCGCGGTGAGTTCCGCGGCTGTGCTTGCCCCGGCTCTGGTCACAGCCAGGTCAGCCACGGAGTATGCAAGGCCTATCTCCTCTATATATGGAAAAAGGTGATAGTTCACACTATCATCCGGGCGCTTTGCCTGATTCAGTTTCTCCTTGATGTCATCGAAGTCTCGAGTCCCCGCAATATGCACTATCTGCAGATCTTGAGATTGACGCAATAAATCATAAGCGCTGATTGCCGCCTCATTTATCTTGAGAGCACCCCGACTACCGCCAAAAATTAATAACGTCTTCTGGCCGTCGGCCAGCCCCAACTTTTGTAAAGCAGTAGTTCTGTCCACCCCGACAACATCGGGTCTAACAGGGTTGCCCACAACTTTGACGTTTTGAGCGTTGTCGAGCACTTTTTGGCTATCTTCGTACGCCAGCGCTACCATGTCAACATGGCTGCTTAACCGTCTATTAGCTAAACCAAGTATGGCATTTTGTTCATGAATAACCGTTGGAATACCCTGTCGCTTGGCGCTCATAACCATGGGAAATGACGCAAAGCCACCCATGCCGACAACAATGTTCGGGTTATGTTTCTTGATTAATCGGCGGGCCCGTATCGAACTGATGACGAATTTAGAAGCAAAATCTACGACTTCGAGTGAGGCCTTACGCGGTAAGCCGCGTATTGGCAGTGTTTCAAGTGGATAACCGGCTTCTGGAACAACTTGGCATTCCAGACCGTTATCACATCCGACCCAAACAATTTCTACTCCGGATATCGCTTTTTTAAGCGCTCCTGCCAACGCCAGTCCCGGATAAACGTGACCGGCCGTCCCCCCGCCGCATATCATTATTTTCACGACTAACTCCGCGTTTCTTCTTAGTTGTAAGTGTCAGGTTAAGTAAAATACCGATACTGGCCAAAGTTAAAACTAGTGATGTTCCACCATAGCTTATGAGCGGCAATGTAATTCCGGTAATCGGAAGCATTCCGGTTACAGCGCCCATGTTGATCACTGCTTGACTCAAGATCATAGCGCCGATTCCGCCACCGAGCAATCGTCCAAAGGGATCACTACATCTGCGCACCGCATACCAGATTAGTAAGGCAAAAACCAAGAATATGAAAACGACAGACAGAGTGCCGGTAAGCCCGAGCTCCTCTCCAATGATCGCGAAAATAAAATCTGTATATGGAGCAGGTAGATACCCGAACTTTTGACGACTGAGACCTAAGCCAACGCCTTGCAAACCACCGCTTCCAAAAGCCATGAGCGATTGAAGATATTGAAAACCATTTTTGAGCGGGTCGGCTTCCGGGTCGAGAAAAGCCATCCAGCGTTTGCGCCGGTACGGCTCTATCCAAATCAAAGCAAAAACAGCGGTACTGCCTCCCAGCCCAAGAGGTATCAATTCTCGAAATCTAAGGCCCGCTAGAAACAAGAGCGCGAAAACACTGATAAGAATAATTAGAAGTGTGCCTAAATCAGGCTGAGCCAAAATAAGAGCGGAAATAATCACCAGTGGAATGCCCAAGGGTTTCGCCAGTCCCATAAGGCTTTCGTTCTTCCATTTTTTCCTTGTTAAGATATCGGCTGTATATAGTATAAAAGCTAGCTTTGCCAGCTCAGACGGTTGAAAGCTAAACTCTCCAACGCCAATCCAGCGTTGGGCGCCGCCGGCGACTTGCCCGACACCAGGCACAAAAACCAATATCAGGGAGACTATGGAGAGCGCCAAGCCAACGGGTGAAAGTTTTCTTAACAATCGATAGTCAATGCGAGAGGCGAGATAAAGCAAGGCCATGCCCGCGGAAATGTACGCCAATTGCCTCCAGAGAAAGAAGAAACTATCTTTGTGGCCCAGATAGGCAACGACTGAACTAGCGCTGGCTATCATGACTATGCCTATAAATAACAACGCCAGGGTCACACTCAATACTAGATAATAAAGCGTAGGTTTGGGTTGCTTAACTTTTGCCATTTAAGCCCACCTCCGCCAAGACCGCGTTCTCAAAACAATGCCCGCGCTCCTGATAATCTGAAAACATATCCTGGCTAGCGCACGCTGGTGACAGAAGGACGACATCGCCTTCTTTAGCAAGCCTTATCCCCAATCGCACCGCTTCCTCGAGTGAATCGACTACTTTAGTCTGTATTGAATGCTTCTCGAAAGAGTTGGTCATCTCCGGCGCCGATTCTCCAAAAAGAATGGCCGACTTGACTCGCCCCTTTGCCTCCAGAGCCAATCGATCGAAATCATTACCTTTGTTTCGACCGCCGGCCAAAAGAATAATCTCTTCGCTGAACGATCCAATTGCTCCAATCGTCGCTTCCGGATTAGTTGCCTTAGAATCATTATAGAAAAGAATGCCGCTTTCTTGAAGGATTAAATCAAGTCGATGCTCGACCCCTTTGAAATCCCTCAGGGCTGTAGCGATAACCTCTTCTGTGACCCCTTGGGTGAACGCGACCGCCGTCGCTGCCATCGCGTTGGCCAAATTGTGTGCTCCGCGCAGGGGCAGATCGCCAATGCTTAAGATTCTGCGCAAGCCTCCTTTTAGGTCGTGAACAATCCACTGATCTTTTACGAAGACGCCAGGGGACCGACCAAATATCAATTTTCTGGCCTGGCCGAAGTCTATCAACCGAAGACAGCTTTCGCTGACAATGGCCCAATCCGAAGAGGTTTGCTTGGCAAACATCTTCAGTTTAGCGTCTTTGTAGGCTTCAAAACCCTCATGCCAATTGAGATGGTCTGGAGTGATGTTGAGCAACACCCCGACATCGGGCCGAAACTGATCGACGAATTCAAGTTGAAAACTGCTTAGCTCCACAACAAGAGTGACTGAATTGTCAGAACTCAAGAATTCGACCATTGGGCGACCAATGTTCCCGCAAGCTTCACTCGTAATTCCCGCCGCTCTGAGAATATCAACCACGAGCGCAGTTGTAGTGGTTTTTCCATTTGTCCCGGTTACGCCAATTATCGGTTGCGTTGTTAGGCGGCTAGATAATTCTATCTCACTAATAACAGGCAGACCCCGTTTTAAAGCCTCTTTAATAATAGCGGTAGACGGCGGAATTCCCGGACTAGGGATTACTAAGTCAGCGTTCTCTAGTATGCCAAGTTCATGAGGACCGAAGATTACTTCGACCCCCCGTGCCTCAAGATCCCTTGACTCTTCGGCGTGTCCGAGTCCTTCGGCCATTTCCGTGACCCAAACTCGAGCTCCAAGCTCCCGGCAGCGCCTAGCTACCGCGTATCCTGTCCGAGCCAGCCCGATTACAATAACCTTTTTGTTTTCCAGGTCAATCATCTTTGTCGCCAGCTTTCTCAAATTTGGCCTATCATCGTGCCGAAATGAAATAGAGAGCAAAACCGGCCCCAGCTAAAACACCTGTGACAATCCAAAATCTAATCATGACTTTCGTTTCTGACCAGCCCAGTATTTCAAAATGATGATGAATAGGGGCCATCTTAAAAACTCGATTCCCGGTCATTCGAAAGACGACCACCTGAATTATTACCGACAACCCCTCAATTACATAGATGCCGCCGATTAACATCAATAAGAGTTCCGTTTTGGTAGCCACGGCCATACCCGCGATAGCTCCGCCAAGCCCGATAGCACCCGTGTCCCCCATAAAAATGTCGGCCGGAAAAGAGTTGTACCACAAGAAACCAATACACGCTCCGCCGATGGCCGCAGAGAAAATAGCTAAATCCAAATGGCCTTGCCTAAAAGCAATGCCAGCATAAGCCAACATAACGATAGTGACAGTACCGGCAGCTAGTCCGTCCAGTCCATCTGTAAGATTTACAGTATTAGCTGTACCGGCAATTAAGAGATAAAGAAAGACCAGGTAAAGCCAGGGAAATTTGATCGTCGTGCTACCGATACTAAAAGAGCTGGTAAGTTTCCCCATGTCCAAGGAAATATTTGTTAAAGGGACAGCGACATTGCTGGACAGGCCCGTGTAATTGACCGCCAGCAAGCCCACCGTAATAGATATCGCCGCTAAAACCATAAGCTTATACCGAGCCGTGACACCTAATGAGCGCTCGCGCAAGACTTTGCTGACATCATCGACAAAACCCAGTACCCCGCAGGCTACTATGGAAACCATAACAATGACGGTCACTTTGTCGAGGCGGCCCATAGCTAAGAACGTGATAATGACGGTGGCAATGATCAGGACACCGCCCATTGTCGGCGTACCTTCTTTTAAAAGGTGCCCTTGAGGACCGTCAACCCTGACGTTTTGGCCGATGCCTCTTGACTTCAACAGCCTGATCCAAAATGGCGCCAGCGCGGCAATTATTACAAGCGCTAAGACCGCCGTTAAGAAAATTGTATAAGTTGGAAAACGCAAATTCACTCTCTCTCTTTAGACAACTCTTCCACAACAGATTCCAGGCCGGCTACTCGCGATCCTTTGACCAGAACAACATCACCGGGCATCAAACGAGTCAACAACCAGGGAGCGACATCATCTTTTGACTGAAACCATTTTACGTCCTGCTCAGGTAGTCCATTCTGAACCGCTGATTTCGCGATATCCTCGGTTTCCTTTCCAACTGCCGCCAGCCGATCAATACCAACGGATGCAATCTTTCTGCCGACTTCTTTGTGTGCCGCGATCGAATCTTCTCCTAGCTCGGCCATCGCACCTAAAACAGCGTATCGATTGGTATCGGTTTTTATCTTTGCCACCGTTTCCAGCGCCTCTGCCATTGATGACGGATTAGCGTTGTACGTATCATTGACAATCATGAAACCTAGCCCGCTTCTCACAATATTCAACCGCATATCACCGAGTTCCACTTGACTCAAACCGTCAGCGATTGCGCGATCGTCGACCCCTAAAATCTTAGCCGCCGCTATGGCCGCTAATGCATTAGTAATATTATGTCGACCCGGAACCGGGAGCTTAAAGATAGGACCCTCGGAACCGTTAACAACCAGACGCCAGCTCGGCAAGGCCATATCGTCGTAGCTGATCTCAACAGCTCTATAATCGGCATTACTTGAGAGTCCAAAGGTAACCACTTTGGCCTCAGTTCTCTCTTTCAGATAGTCGAGCCATTCATCATCTGCATTCAGTATGGCATAACCATCCGCCGGCAAGGCCTCAATGAGCTCTGCTTTGGCTCGAGCGATCTTCTCCTCCGACCCGAGCAAGCCGATATGGGCCTGTCCGATATTCGTTACGATACCAATATCAGGCTCAGTGATGGCCGCTAGTGAAGCTATTTGGCCCACTCCACGCATGCCCATCTCCACTACTAATAGCTCAGTCTCTAGCTTAGCTTCAGTGATAGTCATCGGGACGCCAATTTCGTTATTATTATTTTTAGCCGACGCTGTGAGATTAAAGGTTTCCTTGGTTATCGAAGATAAAATATCTTTTGTGGAGGTCTTGCCTGTGCTTCCGGAAATGCCGACTACCTTGGCCCGGAGCCGCCTTCTAACAAGGTGCGCGATGCTATTTAAGGCTTTATGCGTGTCTCCAACTAAGAATACTAGATTTGTTCCTGTAAGCCACGTTTTGACGTCCCCGCTATTTTGCTCCGTCAAAAATCCTACCGCTCCGTTAGCCATGGCTTGATCGATAAACTCGTGGGCGTTAAAATTCAAGCCTTTTAAGGGAATGAATAGATCTCCAACGCGTAAACATCTAGAATCCGCCGAAATTGAAGAAACGAGTGACTCGGGATCACCCGACAATAGCTCCGCCCCGCTCGCCTCTTGAATATCTTTGGCTTTAATTGGTACCACTAAGCATCTCCTCAAGCGCAACTCTTGCCACGACGCTGTCATCAAAAGAGATTACCTTGTCTCCGAGTATCTGGTAGTCTTCATGCCCTTTCCCGGCAATTACAACGACGTCATCTTTTCGCGCTGTGTTGATCGCCAGTTTAATTGCCTTTTCTCGTTCGACTTCTACGTTTAATTCCGCAGCCGCCTCTTCTGGAATCCCCCGAATAATGTCTCTAATGATTTCTTCCGGCTCTTCGCTCCGCGGGTTGTCTGATGTCACTATGGCGATATCGCTCAAGCGACCGGCGATTACGCCCATTTCCGGTCTTTTCCCACGATCACGATCACCGCCGCACCCGAAAACTGTGATCAGTCTTTTGGTTCCAGTTAGATTTTTCGCCGTCGACAAGACTTTTTCCAGGCCATCCGGTGTATGCGCGTAATCAACAAAAACCTGGAAATTCTGGCCACATGCTATTTTTTCAAAACGCCCGGGGACTCCCGCGACATCCCAAATGCCCGCAGACACGCTTTTTTCCGATGCTCCCAATTCAAATGCTGAAGCTCCGGCTAATGCCAGATTGACAATATTAAAGTCTCCCACCATTCGACTTTTGACCGCCAGGCTAGCGGCCGAGCTGTTGAGCATAAACGAGGTCTCCACAGCTGAAGACTTAACTTGCGCCAGCTTATAATCCCCGTCACTCCCCCCAAAAGTAACCGTATCATCTTTATCGCACATATCGACTAGTCGTCGCCCGAAAGCATCATCGATATTTATCATTCTCAGGCCGGAACCAAAAGCCGGATCTGTAAATAAACGGGCCTTTGATAAAAAATAGTCCTCTATATTACTGTGGAAATCAAGGTGGTCACGGCTGAGATTTGCGAAAACCCGGCCGGCAAACCGACACTGATCAACCCTCGCTAAATGAAGAGCATGCGAAGATACTTCCATTATTGCGATCTGCACGCCATCTGAGACCATCTGCGCTAATATGCGTTGCAAATCTAATGATTCCGGCGTCGTTCTCTCGGTATGATAACGCTTGTTGTCAATCTTGTATTCAATGGTGCCTATCAGCCCGGTCTTAAGACCAGCATGCTTAAAAATTGATTCCATCAAATACGCGATCGTTGTTTTTCCGTTTGTTCCGGTAACGCCAACCAGCCTCAATTTCCTGCTTGGCTGACCAAAGAATGTATCTGAGGCTTGCGCTAAAGCTTTCCGCGCATTTGGAACTTCTAGTTGTGCTAACTCCCCGGCCAGGTCAGGTCGCGCCCTCTCCACCACGGCGGCAACCGCGCCCCTATCTAAGGCTTGGTCAATGAATTTATGGCCGTCTACTTGAGTCCCGGGAATAGCAACGAACAACGAGCCTGGCCGGGTTCGCCGTGAGTCATAGACGATATCTTTGATATTGATATCGTCCACGGGCTTCTTTATATCCATTGCCGACGCCAGCTCAGCGATTTTCACGGATCAATCAATTCCATTCATAAATGCTCACGCGCCTACCCCTTAAGGTTGCACTCGCAACCTCTTCAGCGCGTATTCGCCAACCGCTGAAAAAACGGGGGCCGCGACTACGCCACCATATATAGCGCCTTGTGGTTCGTCTATAGCAACCAAAATTGTCAGCTTCGGATTATCCGCCGGTAGAAAACCGACAAAAGATGAAATGTATTTTCCGGGATCATAGCCCCTGGCATCAACTTTAGGTTTCTGCGCGGTGCCGGTCTTACCTGCTACTTTGTATCCAGGCACTTTCGCGCCTCCCCCTGTCCCGTTTTCAACCGCCTCGGTCATGATCTCGGCCATTTGAGCCGCGGTTGCCTTAGATATTACTTGCTTGCTGCCTCCAAGGTCTTTCCTGGTGAACCGAGGTGAAACGAGTTTTCCTCCTGCCGCGACAACATTAATAGCTCGAGCCGATTCCAGGCTGGTTGCCGATAACCCTTGCCCGAACGGAATGTTTGCGATAGAACTAGCGGACCATATGTTTGTCGGAGGCGTGTAACCTTGTCCTTCATCGGGCAATTCTGTTCCTGTGCCTTGATTTAGCCCAAAACGTTCAATATATTGATAGATTCTTTCCGGCCCTAGTGACTGCCCGATAACAACCGCTCCTATATTGCTCGAGCGGGTGACGATTTCTTTAAAAGAAAATATCTCGGCTCCTCTTTCATGAGCTTCGTGTATCGTATGTCCGCCCACTTGGATTCTTCCCGGTAAATTCAGCAAAGTACCCGGTGAATATAGCTTTTCTTCAAGCGCCGCTGACGCGGTGACTATTTTCATAGTCGAGCCGGGTTCGTAAACATCGGAAATGGCTCTATTCCTAAAGAGCTTCGGGTCTGTCTCTGAGAACTTGTTTAAGTTATATGTTGGATAGTTTGCGAGCGCGTATACTTCGCCGGTCTGACTATCCATAACAACGATCCAGCCAGCCGTTGCTTTCCATTTGTTGACAGCTCTCCTAAGCTCTACTTGAGCTTTATATTGAATCTCCTTGTCTAGCGTTAAAATCAAATCGCGCCCATCTGTGGGAGGAAGATACCTGTACTCTCCTCCCGGTATCGGTCTGCCAACTAAGTCTTGCTCCATTATTAGTTGGCCGGGTTTGCCTTTTAAATACGAGTCAAAACTTTGTTCAACGCCGTTCAATCCAACGTTGTCCATGCCAGCAAAGCCAATCACATGCGCGGCGATTGCCTTTCCAGGGTAAAAACGCTTACTTTCAGGAATAAAACCTATCCCGGTGATATTGAGCTTTTTGATTTTAGCGGTAACGTTCTTGTCTACTTTTCGTTTGATATATACGAAACCGAGCTCCATCTTCAATTTTTTATAAAGCGATCTTCTGCTCAGCTTGAGAATGGGCGCTAAGCGCCTGGCCACAATCCTTTTCTGGTGCCCCTTGATCTGCAGGGGATTCGCGAAAACGGTATCTTTGTCGAGGCTTATCGATAATATCTCACGATTTCTATCGTATATGATACCTCGCTCAGGCACCAACTCAACCTTTGTTAATCTCTGGTTCTGGGCCATTCGATCGAACTTTTCCGCCTTTACAGCTTGGATTGAAATCAAACGGGCGCCAATGGTAAGTAAAAAGAATATTAGTAAAAGAAATAAAAAAGGAAACCTGTCTCTAGGTTTCCGTTTCCGTCTATTTTTCTTCCGGTTTCCGGGGAAAAACAGTATCTTCTTCACCTACCTAGCCAGAAGGCTTATCTTAGCCAAAACTGTATTCACTCTTTTCTCATCCTTAGGGGTGTGTGCTGCTTTGGACGCCGTCACAAGCTCGGCCGGCAGAACAATGTATTTTATTTCCGTCGGCTCTATCATCCCTAAATCAATCCGAGCCAACCGCGCCAATCGTGATGGAGATTTCAGCAGCATCTTTTGTGTCTCAAGGTCTTTGCTTATCCGTGCCTCCTCTTTTATTTCTGCTTTTAGGCGCGCAATCTCTATCCCATTTTGAGCAACCAAAGCCTGCTGGTAGACATGGGCAAACGCTGCCAAACCAACAAAGACTAAAACAAAAACAAAAATTCTAAAACTAAACTGTTTCCCTTTGGTCCGGGTCTTTTCCGGCACAGGATACACAAGGTTGTGTGATATTTCAGGATATATATTTCTAGCTGCTTCCATTGTCTACCTTTTCCGCGACTCGAAGTCTCGCGCTCCGGGCTCTTGGGTTAGCCTCGATCTCAGCCGCTGATGGCCGAATCGGTCTGGTTGTCTCTATTCGCAGCTCAGGTTTCTTGTTGCAGACGCAAATAGCGATCTCGGGCGGACATGTACAGCCCAAGGCCCGAGCTCTGAATTCTTTTTTGACTATTCTATCCTCAAGCGAATGATATGAAATAACTGCTATTCGACCCCCGACATTTAACCATTTCGGCATCGCTTCCAGTGCTTTCTTGAGGGCTCCAAGCTCCTGGTTTACCTCTATTCGCAAGGCTTGAAACGTCCGTTTTGCCGGATGCCCCCCTCGTCGCCTGGCCGCGGCCGGAATCGCCGCCTTAATCAAATCTACAAGCTGTCCTGTCGTCGTAATCCTGTCTCGAGCACGCGCTTCAACAACAAACTTGGCTATCCGGCCGGCCCAACGATCTTCCCCGTAATCTCTAATAACTTGTGTAAGTTGGGCTTCCGAGTAGTCATTGATTATGTCCGCCGCGGAAATTGAGCCACTTTGATTAAACCTCATGTCAAGAGGGCCATCATTTTGATAAGAAAACCCTCTTGACTCTCTAGCTAGTTGAAGTGACGACAATCCGAGATCCAACAAAAATCCGTCAACTCCCAAAATCCCAACACTTTGCAAGGCTTCATCTATGTTCGCGAAGTTGCCTTGGTAAATTTCGAAATGTCGGCCGAAGCTCTTTAATCTGGCTCGAGCTACGTCTATTGCTTCTTTGTCTTGGTCAATCCCAAGCAGAAACCCATTTGGTGCAATTAATCTCAATATCGCTTCCGAGTGTCCTGCCCCGCCTAAAGTGCAGTCTACAATGGTAGAACCACTGGTACAGTTGAGCCTGGAAACGACTTCAGCCGACAAAACTGATGTATGCGAATATTCCATTTTCAATTTGCGTTAGAGGCCGATGTCTGCCAATTCTTCAGCTGTGTCCTCGTACGACTTTTCTGCCTCAGCTACATATTTCTGC
>JAUVQD010000022.1 GCA_030598355.1 Actinomycetes bacterium | reverse complement strand
CACAAAGCTGTTTTGCCTGGCGGAATCACGGTGGCTGTCAAGATCCAGCGTCCCGGCATAGACAAGCTGGCCGATATTGATCTTGCTACCTTTAGCTACCTCATGGAAGGGCTCGACAGATTTACGCACGTCGGTCGCCAAATGGACATTCCCATGATTGTAGTGGAGTTCGTCAGAACGATTGGAGACGAACTTGATTTCTTGCGCGAGGGTGTCAACGCTGAGCGGTTCAAAGAATATTTTGGCAACAATCAAATGATCTATGTACCGGAAGTATATTGGGAGTATACAACCCGCAAGGTTTTGACGCTAGAAGCGATCGACGGAATAAAAATTTCCGATTATGAAGCCATTGAAGCTGCTGGTATTGATAGGCAGCATGTCGCTCAAGAAGTCATAGAATCGTACCTGAAGCAGGTACTCGAAGATGGTTTTTTTCATGCCGATCCACATCCGGGCAACTTATTTGTGGCGCCCGGGCCGTTGATAACTTTTATCGATTTCGGAATGGTTGGAGAAATTACGCCAGCGATGAGAGCGGCCTTTCGAGAAGTTGTCATTGGGGTGGCGCAAAAAGACTCAAATCGCCTAATCGAAGCTTTTCGGGAATTAGGGTTCATTCGCCCTGGCGCGGATGTAACCTCGGTCAAACGAGCTTTTGATTGGCTGCTTGAAAACTATTCTAATCTGGCGTCGCGGGCTCTAAATTTTTCTGATATTGAGGAGATTCACGAAGATATCTTGAAGATTCTTAGAGAACAACCCATAACAATACCGGCTCAATTCGCTTTCTTAGGAAAAACTTTGGGTACGATGGTCGGCTTGGCAACCGGACTTGATCCTAGCATGGATTTAGTTGAGGCGACCAAACCATATGTTGCAAAACTTGTGGGCAAGGCCACGGAAGATAAGTGGGAATTGGTGATGAGTGAGGCCAAAAAAATTGGAAAACTCCTTTTTACAATGCCGACACAAATAAGCGATACGCTTGATTTGGCGCGCAGGGGGCAGCTCAAAGTAAAAGTAGACGCTGAAGACATGGCCAGAGCGCTGGAGCGATCACGCGGCGGTCGAGCAGCTTGGGGGTCGGCGATTTTCGGGGCGTCAGGTGTTGTTAGCGGTGCTTGGCTCCTCAGCCTCGATATGTCATACGAAGGGCTGGCTTTTATGGTAATGGGGATCGCTGCTTACCTATACAGCGTGCGCAAGTAGGTATTTAATAAGTACTATGGAAAATGAAAAACTTACAAAATATAAAGATAAACGCGATTTTGTTACCACTCCGGAGCCGGAAGAAGGGTCCGGGCCGCAAGCCCATACCTTTGTTGTCCAACGACACCAGGCCTCTCATCTACATTTTGATTTTCGCTTAGAGATGGGTGGGACTTTAAAGTCGTGGGCTGTACCGAAGGGGCCTCCGTCTCAACCGAAGGAAAAAAGGTTGGCAGTGGCTGTCGAGGATCATCCCTTAGCCTATGCGGGCTTTGAAGGGGTCATTCCCGAAGGTCAATATGGAGCCGGGACAGTTGAAATCTGGGATAAAGGGACATATGAAGCGGTTAAACCAGATGATCCGGAAGCGCAACTTGAGTCAGGCAAATTTAGTTTTGTATTGAAAGGCGAGCGACTGAAGGGTCTTTTTGCCTTGGTGAAGACAGCATACAGTTCAAAAAGCTGGCTTCTGATTATGAAAGAAAAAGCTCGTTGATTTCCCTATTCGTAGAGAGGAAAGGGGCCTAAATACACTGAGCTGGGTGCTCCCGAGTCGTCGGAATATTCATCGGTGCGACGAGGAAAGCCGCTGCTTATTTTGATAAATGCCTCGTCACTATTGATATCTCTCTGCATGAGTTTTTTAATTTCTTCAATTTCAAGAGTTACGACTATCATCTTAAAGCCTCCCTTTTTACTCTGTCCTTTGTTTTTCTATCGGTGTTTAAAGCCGCGCACTTAAGCGTTTGGAATTGTTTGAAATATGATCTTTTTGTTGTATTTTAGTAAGTTCAAACTTAACCTGGTGACTATAGAAACCGAAATCTACTGTAAGCTGGGTTTTAGGGGGAAGATCGGTGTTTTGGAAAAAGATGGGCCCTCGTAAATATATTATTCTCATTAGTACTCTGCTGGCTTTGGTTGTGCTTTCGACGAATTCAACTTTGGCCGCCAGTTTAAAGAAAAGTGCCCAAAAGTCCTCTTTTGGCCGGCTCATTCCAAAATTAAAAAAGACCACGAAACGTTTTAAGGAAATCGCTGTCAGGCGCCAGCCGAAACGTCGGCCGGTACAAAAACCGGTAATAGCGGTATCCAAATCGACTTCAGAGACAACTGAAACTGCTCCAGAGTCACAGCCAAAAAAACCGGTGGCTTCGCTACCATCTGAGGCTGCGCGCTTGTCTGTCTCCGCCTCAGGCTCTTTCAGCGCCGACATTCCCGGGGCTGGTACGGCGACATTTAGTAAGGGCGAGGTAGTGAAAGTTGCCTACTCGGATGGAACCTACTTTTTGGTTCAGGATAATCACGCCGCGGCTACCTCGGAGGAGCCAATTAAGTTCACCCCAAGTGCCGGGTCGATTCTAAATTTACCTGACTTCACGGACATGAATTGGAACCAAACAGCTAATCTAAACGCGTTCCGAGGCAACATTGAAATAGTTTTTTCAAACAAATCAAAAACGCTCTGGGCAGTAAATGAGCTTGGACTAGAAGATTACCAGCGCGGCATAGCCGAGGCCTCACATGATTCGCCAGAAGAGCACCTGAAAGTCATGGCTATTGTCTCCCGCAGCTACGCCGTACACCATCTGGCTAATGGGGGCAGGCATGCTGGTGAGCCGTTTCATCTCAAGAATAGCCGGAACGGTAACGGCGACGACCAAGTCTATCGAGGCTATTTAGCCGAAACCCGGCTGCCGCGAATTGCTAAGGCGGCGGGTGATACTCAGGGCACGGTCGTAACATACCAGGGCAAACCGGTAATCACGCCTTATAGCACTCGAGCCAGCGGCCAAACCAGAACCCCGGCTGAGGCCGGCTGGAGCTATGAGTGGCCATGGGTCAAATCTGTTCCTGATCCCGACACCGCCGGGATGGAACGATTGGGACATGGGGTTGGCTTGAGCGGACATGGTTCTAAAAAGCGGGCTGAAAGGGGCGACTCCGCCGCCACGATCCTCAGTTACTATTTTCCGGGAACCGCCCTTGGTCAGGTTGACACCTCCGGACAAACCGTCAGGGTCTCAATCTACGGACAACCTGTAAAGTAGTTTTGGGGCATGCTTAGGTCTGACCCACAGCACGGGTTCCAAAGGAAAACGTGGCCTAAAGATTTGGATGCTAGGCTGACGAAGTCCGAGGTGAGGGAGCGTATACTTTGTTACGTGACCGAGACAGAGGACGAGGAAAACACCGCAGACGAACTTTTAGGTCGCGTTTCTTGTGCTAGTATCATTTTTGGTGAAAGAATCAAGACGTAAACAAATCCTAATCGACGGTAATAGCCTGGTCTATCGGGCTTTTTACGCTTTGCCCACAACGCTGGCCTTATCAAGCGGTGAGGTGACAAACGCGGTCTATGGTTTCACCGCTATGTTGATCCGTCTGCTCATTGACGAAGAACCCGATGTTGTTTCCGTAGCTTTCGACAGTCGTGGGCCGACTTTTAGACATCTTCAATATGAAGATTATAAGGCACACAGGAAGCCGGCCCCTGATGAGCTGCACGCACAGTTTCCGTTGGTCAAAGAGGTGCTAAGCGCTTTGGCGATTCCAATTTTTGAACTCAAGGGCTATGAGGGTGACGATATCCTGGCAACTTTGGCGGCGTCTGGAGCGGCCGCGGGAGATGACGTGATTGTGGTCACTGGTGATCGGGACGCCTTTCAAATGATTTCCGACGATAATGTGCGCGTTATGACAACCAGAAAAGGAATTACGGACATCGTCATCTACGATCGCGAAAAAGTTATTGAGCGATATGGTGTGACCCCTGAGCAAGTACCCGACTTCCTAGCCCTAAAGGGCGATCCTTCCGATAACATTCCCGGGGTGCCCGGCGTCGGAGATAAAACAGCGGCCAAGCTGATTCAAGAATATGGGACGATAGAGGCCCTTTATGAGCAGGTTGAGGATATAAGTCGAGAGAATCTTCGCGAATCTTTGGTGGCCAACAAAGAAGAAGCTGAGATAAGCAAGAAGTTAGCGATCTTAGATACCAAAGTCCCTCTTGACGGTGATTTAAAAGACACGCGCGTAGGAGAGTGGGATATTGCTAATGTTCGGAAAGTCTTTTTAAAGCTGGAGTTTCGCACACTTTTGGATCGTTTCGAAACTAACTTGGCTTCCGGATCAAAAGATATCCAACCGCTGACAGTTAAAATAATTGATTTGCCCGGCGATCGCTTAGCGAGCTGGCTGAAAGCGCATAGCAGTACGAAGGAAATCGGCGTTGAGACAGTAGATGACGCGGCCGGGCAAACGGTCGGCTTAGCCATTGGGCTTATCGGCAAAGATGGCCCAAAGGCAATCACCTTCAAAACCTCCGAGTTGAGTGAGTCGGAGCGATCAGAATTGCGGCAATGGCTTCGGGAGAAGGATAGAGTTAAGTCTGTCCACGACCTAAAGAGCAAGTTCAGCCCGGTACAAACCCTAGGGCTGCCGTTTGAGGGAGCTTTATTTGATCCGTTTTTGGCCGCGCATCTGGTTGAGCCTTCAGGTGCGGGATATGGACTTGAAGAGCTAGTCACCCTCTATCTGGAAAAACAAATACCGGAAGATAGCAGTCTGGCGCAGATGGCTGCGGTTAAAGCGGTTGCTAGTTTGTTAATAATGAAGCCTCTCAAAGCGGCTTTAAAAGCAGGTGAGCTTTCTGATGTTTTCAATAAGATCGAGATTCCACTCTCGAAAGTTTTAGCGCGCATGGAAGCTTGCGGTGTCGGTCTCGACAGGCAAGTTTTATCGCGGCTCTCAAAAGAGATGAAGCAGAACCTCGATGCGGCCGCGGCCCAAATATATAAACTTGCGGGCGTTGAATTCAATATTAAGTCCCCCCGCCAAGTCTCGGACGTTCTCTTTGAAAAGCTTGGTCTAACTCCAGGTCGAAAGACAAAAACAAAAACTGGATATACAACAGACGCGGCGACTTTGGCTAAACTGGCCAGCGAGCACGCAATTGTGCCGTTGATAACTGAATACCGGGAAAACGCAAAGTTAAAATCAACCTATGTTGACGCTCTTCCTAAACTATTAGATCAAAAGACTGGTCGTTTACACACTTCCTTTAACCAGACCGTAACCGCGACAGGGCGTTTAAGTAGCAGCAATCCTAATCTTCAAAACATCCCGGTTAGAAGCAAACTAGGGCGAAAGATCAGGAAAGCGTTTATTCCAACGCATAAGGATGAAAAATTACTGGCGATTGATTATTCGCAAATAGAGCTCAGGCTCCTCGCTCACTTCAGCAACGACAAAACCCTGAAGCAAGCCTTTAAAGAGAATAAAGATATTCATACGGCTACAGCCGCCGAAGTCTTTGGTCTTTCACTAGAGGATGTGACGCCGGAGCGGCGCCGACACGCCAAGGCGATTAATTTCGGCATTATCTATGGTATCAGCGCGTTCGGACTCGCTGAGCAGACAGGGATTTCGCCGGAGGAAGCAAAAAAATATATCGAAGAATATCTTGGCCGTTATCCGGGAGTACGTCGGTATCTGGAAGAAACGGTCAAGGAGGCCTACCAGCGGGGATATGTGACGACCATCTCCGGGCGAAAACGATATATCAGAGAGCTCAAAAGCGCCAATTTTAACCAGCGTTCATTTGGAGAACGAGTGGCGACAAACGCGCCTCTTCAAGGTAGCGCCGCTGACATAATTAAGTTGGCCATGATCAATATAGACGCATTTTTAGCTGAATCCGGATTGCAGACCCGAATGGTTTTGCAAGTCCATGATGAGCTTGTTTTTGAGGTGCCCCCAATGGAGGAAAGCATCGTTACGCCAAAAATCGTCGAGTTTATGGAAGATGCTTATAAACTAAGTGTTCCGCTCGAAGTTAAAGTGTGTTTTGGAAGAAACTGGGACGAAGCCAAGTAAAATATTTAGTTACTTCGACTCTACAGGCGTTGCCTTCGTCTTTACCAACTCTACTAAATTACCAAAACCCTGCTCGTCGTGGACGGCCATATCTGCCAGCACTTTGCGATCAATCTCAATATCCGCGATCTTAAGGCCGTTCATAAACCGGCTGTAGGAGAGGCCATTTTTTCTGGCGGCGGCGTTAATACGGATAATCCATAATTTTCTGAAATCCCGCCTTCGTTGACGGCGATCTCGATAGGCATATGAAAGTGACGTTAAAACTTGTTCATTGGCACGTTTGAAAACTCGACTTTTGGCACCGCGATACCCTTTAGCGAGCTCTAAAATTTTCTTATGTTTTTTCTTATTTATAGTGCCGCGCTTGATCCTAGGCATTTTTTACTCCCGACTTAACTACCGCCGAGTAGACGGTTGACGACTTTTTTATTTTGTTCACTTACAAGTGTTGATTTGCCGAGCTTTCTTTTTCTCTTCGCTGACTTTTTCTCCAGGATATGGCTATGAAAAGCTTTTCCTCGGACAATTTTACCGGTTCGGGTGCGTCTAAACCTTTTAGCGGCCCCCCGGTGCGTTTTCATTTTCGGCATTGCTACTCCTTCTTTGTGGCCGCGAGAACTGACGGAAGCGGCCCGAGCACCATAATCATATTTCTGCCGTCAAGCTTTGGCTTGGATTCAACCGTCGCCAGGTCTTCAACATCATTAGCCAGTCTTTCCAATATCCCCCGGCCAATTTCAGCGTGCGTTGTTTCCCGTCCTCGAAACATGATTGTTATTTTTACCTTCGACCCAGCCTCTAAGAACCGTCTGACATGTTTCTTCTTAGTTTCAAAATCATGTCCCTCGATCTTTGGTCGAAACTTCATTTCTTTAATAATTACTTGTGATTGGTGCTTTTTGGCTCTTTTATTTTTCTGAGTTTGCTCATACTTATATTTGCCGTAGTCCATAATACGACAGACAGGCGGATCAGCCTGGGGCGCAACCTCGACCAGATCTAAAGCTAGGTCATCGGCAATGTTTTGGGCTTCGGAAAGCGTTTTTATCCCCAATTGTTCGCCGGTTGCTGATATGAGTCGTACTTTTGGCGTTCGGATGCTTTTATTCACACGAACACGCAAATTTTGTACCAAAACCACCTCCAAATAGGACCATCTTATAAACTATCTTTATCTTCTTTCCCAATAAAAAAGGGCGGCAAAACAGCCGCCTACTAAACCTTTAAGCTGCTCTTTACCGCGCCGAAAGGTGAGAAGTTTGGCGTCCCCTGCTTTAACCTGCTAAGAGTATATCAAAATCAAGAAAGCGATTCCAGTATTTCTAAAAAAGTATCTTAACCGCCGGGCTGTTATTTCCAATCACTCTGAAGTTTTTTTGATTCCAGCTCTTCTTTAAGGTGCTCAATTATAACATCTAGCTCTTTGTCCCCGAGGTTGGTTCCATCTCTTAATCTAACTGCCGCCGTGCCGGCCTCGGCTTCTCGGTCACCAACAACCAGCATGTAGGGAATTTTTTGGACTTGATTATCTCTTATTTTGCGATTCATAGACTCAGAACGGCCGTCGATAAAAACCTTTAGCCCAGCCTCGGTCAAACGGGTTTTAACTTGTTCGGCATAATCAAAATGCCTGTCGGCAATTGGGATTATCGCTATTTGTGACGGCGCCAGCCATAATGGAAAAGCCCCAGCGTAGTGCTCAATTAAGCAGCCTACAAATCTTTCTAACGACCCCAGAAGGGCCCGGTGGATCATAATCGGTTGATGGTCTTTGTTGTCCTCGCCCTTATAGGTAATTTCGAACCTCTCGGGCAGATTAAAATCAACTTGAATAGTGGTACATTGCCAAGCGCGTCCAATAGCGTCTTTTATTTTTATATCAATTTTTGGCCCGTAAAAGACACCCTCACCTGGGTCAATTTGATAGTCAAGGTCGCATTCTGTTAGAGCTTTTTCCAAAGCCTCGGTCGCCAACTTCCAGTGCTCGGGAGTACCGACGAATTTTTTTGGTTGCGTCGATACGTAGATATCGAATTCCGAGAATCCGAATGCCGGCAGCATCTTTTGGACCATTTTGATAACGCCTTTGATTTCATCAAGAAGTTGCTCGGGGCGGCAGAAGATATGAGCGTCATCTTGTGTGAAGCCTCTTACTCTGAGCAGACCATGTAGAACGCCGGAGCGCTCGTATCGGTAGACGGTACCCAGCTCGGCCCAGCGCATTGGCAAATCTCGATAGCTGCGTGGGCTGGATCTATATATTTGCATGTGCATGGGACAGTTCATCGGCTTGACAATATATTGTTGGGTGTCTACTTCCATCGGGGAATACATGTTTTCCTGGTAAAAATCCCAATGACCGCTAGTCTTCCAAAGGTCCGTTTTAGCAATATGAGGTGTCAGTACCAGATCATAGCCGTTGGCGAGGTGCTCCGAGCGCCAATAGTCTTCGATGGTTTGTCGCAAAAGCGCTCCCTTGGGGTGCCAAAGCGGTAGGCCCGCCCCTAGAGCATCGTCAATGTGAAAGAGATCTAATTGCTGCCCCAAGACTCGGTGATCGCGGCGGGAGGCTTCTTCAAGTCGGTGAAGATAGTCCTTCAGATCGGTTTTTTTCGCGAAGGCCGTGCCATAAATTCGCTGAAGCATTGGCCGATTTTCATCACCTCTCCAGTAAGCGCCCGCTACCTTGAGTAGCTTAAAATGTTTTATTCGATTTACAGAAGGCACATGTGGTCCCCGGCAGAGGTCACGAAAGCCGTCTAAATCATACGTGCTAACAGAGTCCGCTTCGAGTTCCTCGATCAACTCTGCTTTGTATGGTTGATCAGCATCTTTAAAAAGTTTAAGCGCGTCAGAGCGAGATAATTCGTCCCGCGAGAGTTTAGGAGCGCGGGAGGCGATCTCAGACATCTTGGCTTCAATTTTCGGCAAGTCGTCGGCGCTTAAGCTGAGTGGTAAATCAAAATCATAATAAAAGCCCTCTTCAATGGACGGCCCAATGCCAAACTTCGTGCCAGGACAGAGTTCATTAACAGCTCGAGCCATTAGATGGGCTGCGCTATGGCGAATAATATCCAAGCCCTCGTTACTGTTCTCGGTAAGTATTTCGATCTTATCGCCGTCGCTAACAGCGGCTGACAAATCTACCGGGATACCGTTTAACTTGCCGGCTATGGCCGCTTTTGCCAAGCCAGGTCCGATTATCTGCGCCACGTCGGCGACCGTGCTTTTTGCGGGCGCGGTTAACCCGGTGCCATCAGGTAATTTTACTGATATTTCTTTTTCTTCAACCATATTCGGGTCTGATTATATAGGCTGGGTATTACCCTTAGCAAATTGTCTTGATTTACGAGGTCATTCGAGCGTTCGTGAAAAAATTACGAGGCTTTTAGTCAACATTTTTCTGGATCAGGGTTTTTAGTTCGCGCTTCTAGGAGGATCGGCCGTTGATTTAGATTCCAGCCGCCAAAAAGTATCCTCTTCCGCAACAGCCGGCAAAGCGATAATGAAGCTGGTGCCATAACCGACTTGGCTTGTCACACTAATCGAACCGTTATGTTTCTGGATAATGCTCTTTGCCAGAGACAGGCCGAGACCTGTCCCGCTCTGAGGTCGGGAGGAAAAGAACGGTTCAAAGATTCGATCCAGGTTCTCGTCAGGGATTCCGTCGCCATTGTCTGAAAAAGTTAGTTCAACACCCTCCTCAGCTCGATTAATATATATATCAAGACTTCCTCCGTGAGGCATTGTGTCGAGAGCGTTATTGATTATGTTAACGAAGACCTGTTTGATTTGATTAGGATCAACGGACATAAGCGGGAGCGGTCTTGATACGCTCTTTTTAACTTCGATTCCGACTTGCTTAATGCGTGACTCAAGCAAGTTGAGCGTTTGGTCTATGAGACTCTCAGCGTCTACCACTTGGAATTTCAATTGGCTATCTCCGGCAAAGTCGAGTGTCTCTTTTGTGGTCTGGGCCGCTCGAGATGCTTCTTGTTGAATCATTAACAAGTCTTTGCGTCTGGCAGCCGGGATTTTTTTATCTTCTAACATAATTGTTGAATATCCGATGATAGCCATTAAGGGATTGTTAAGTTCTTTCGCTAGGCTGCTTGCCATTTCGCCTAATGACATCAGTTGGCCGGCTCGCAACACGCGATCTTCGACCCACCGCATATCTTTTGACAAAACCAACATTAGCGCACTGCCAATGAGAGCGAAACTAAGGCCACCATGAAAAATGCTTTGCAAGGCATGAAAAAGAGCGAAAACTGTTGTCAACTCAAAATAATTTGCTATTCTTCCCAGCCAAATAACAAGCGCTAGCAAGCTTGTCCCCCAAGTTAGAAGCGGTACAATTGATACCGCGGTTGAGAAGATCGATAAGTTCATCAGTGGGACTTTTTTCTGCTCCAAAAACATCATGATCGATCTTCTGAAAACCAAATAAGTGATGACCACTGTCGGGATCAAGGTCATTGTTAGAAATGGCATTTCCAGGGCTTTGTCGGCACTCTCGGTTGCCTGATAACCAAGTGCGATCGGCAAGGTGATTGTTGACACCACTACGAGGGCAACTGTCTTGTTGTCGATCACTCGTTTTCTGGTGTGATCAAAATAAAAAGCATGGAGCTCGTTTATAGCGACCCAAAGAAGGAACAAGCTCGTAGATATTGCCAGCATTTGGAGGTAGCGGAAGAAATCATGGACCTGAGCAGACATAAAATATTCCGCTGCTTCACCAAGACCAATAAAACCGACAAGCAATATTGCCATCTGCAGAGCAAGCCAACCTTGATCACGTCGAGCAAATTTCACACGCAAGGCGACGATCGCCGTCAGGCTGGCCATAAAGAGAAAAAGGCCGGCTGCGATATGAATAAAGCCATGGACT
>JAUVQD010000129.1 GCA_030598355.1 Actinomycetes bacterium | reverse complement strand
AATGGGCTTCGATCAAGAAATACTTCGACTTCGTCGCCGTCGCTAGCTTCCATTTTTACCTGACCATCTACTATAATCGCCATGATCTTGGCTTCCGACTCATCTTTCTCATAGCCGACAAACTCCGTCTGGCTAATCTGTTCCTTTATCTGATGATAGACATTGCTTGTATAAAGCTCGCTGTGTGCCCCTGGTGTACTAGCCCGCGCTCTCACTTTTTGGTCTTCCATCAATTTTTCAAAACCGGCCCGATCGACCTTTAAGCCTGACTCCAAAGCTATTTCTTCGGTGAGCTCAAGTGGGAAACCAAACGTATCGTAAAGCTTAAACACTTCCTCGCCCGGAATTTGAGTCTGCTTAGCCTCCTTGAGACCACCGATCTTGTCCTCAAGTATTGATAGCCCCTGCCGCAAGGTGTTTCCAAACCGCTCTTCCTCGCGGGTCGCGATTGTTTTTATAAATTCAAAGTTTTGCAGAATTTCTGGATACTGATCCTCCATGATTTGCCCGACTTTATTGATCAGGGGGCCGAGAAAGGCTTTGTCAATCCCGAGCAGACGACCATGACGAACAGCTCTGCGTATCAAACGACGCAAGATATAACCGCGTCCGTCATTATCCGGCAATATGCCGTCGCCAATCATAAAAGTAATCGCCCGAGCATGATCAACCACAATCTTCATTGAAGTATCGGTTTTCCGGTCTTTTCCAAATTTGAGTGAAGATATCTCACTTAATTTCTGAATTATCGGCAAGATCAAGTCTGTCTCGTAATTGTTTGAAACTCCCTGAAGAACCGATGCTATCCGCTCTCAGCCCATGCCTGTGTCAATGCTTTTATTGGGCAGGGGATGCAACTCGCCATCGCTATCTCGATTGTATTGCATGAAAACCAAATTCCATATCTCAAGATATCTATCGCAGTCGCACCCTGGAGCACACGATGGCTTACCGCAGCTGAACTCTTCGCCTTGATCAAATAGTATTTCAGAACAAGGGCCGCATGGTCCTGTTGGGCCAGCCGACCAGAAATTATCCGCTTCACCCAGCTTAACTATCCGGTCGCTAGAGACGCCAACTTTATCACGCCAGAGATCGCCTGCTTCATCATCGGTTTCAAATATTGTTACCCACAGACGATCCTTTTCGATTCTAAATTCCTCGGTCAGAACCCGCCAAGCCCACTCTGTGGCTTCTCGTTTGTAGTAGTCGCCGAATGAAAAATTGCCAAGCATTTCAAAGAAGGATAAGTGTCGTCCGGTCTGGCCGATTACATCAATATCTGTAGTGCGGACACACTTTTGACAGCTAGCCGCGCGTGTATAATCCACTTTGGTCTTTCCCAGGAAAATAGGTTTGAATTGAACCATGCCGGCTCCGGTCAAGAGCATGGTCGGATCTATCGGCACAAGCGAGGCGCTCGACGCGATATGATGTTCTTTATCTTTAAAGAAATCTAGGAATTTTCTTCGAATCTCAGTACTCTTCATCGCTTATAAACCGTCTAGCCCTCCTCAGCAATCTTAACAGGTTGGGCATAGACATAATGGAGCAAAAGAGCCTTGGCGACAGCTGCGGTCGGAATTGCCAAGAGCAACCCCAAAAAACCAAAAAGCGTGCCACCAACAAGCAATGAAAAAATGACAACGGTCGGATGCAGGTTGACAGCGTGCTTCATAATTGTCGGGGAGATAATAGCGCTATCTATTTGCTGAATAGCGATCATGCCGATAACTACCATCAAAGCCAGCCTTGGTGACTCAAAAAGAGCTACAATAACAGCTACTCCGCCGCCGACAACCGGGCCAAAATATGGAATAATATTTAAAACACCGGCAAGGATTCCCAAAATAACGGCATAATTTACGCCGATTACCAGCAAGTAAATACTAATCGTGACACCGACTATCAAAGATATCAGTAGTTGACCTCTCAAAAAACCCCCGACCGCGAAATCAATCTCTCTGACTACGTGTAGGAACCCATCTCGATACCGAGCCGGAAAGAGCTCAATTACGCTCTTTTTTATGGCTGGCAAATCCCTAAGAATATAGAAAGCGATAATTGGAGATAAAACGACATTAAATACCCCGCCGAACAAGCTGACCGTCGTCTCTGGAAACCTGGTTAAAATTATCATAGCCGAGCTCTTGGCTTGAGCCCCAATTTCATCAAATAAGAAATCCACACTTTTTGGAATGCTGGTCTTGTAGAACGCTATCTGGAGATCAGACAAATACCTTAATCCAACTGTGAGAAAGTCGGGAAAATTGGAAATAAAGTCACCTATTTGCTCGATCGCTACCGGCACCAAAAAAAGAACGGACAATATTAATGCAAGCACTGCCAACATATATACGATTACAACCGCATTGGTTCTGGGTATATTCTTTTTGACCATCCTGTCAACAATTGGCCTTAGGATGTAAACGATGATCATAGCGTAGATAAACGGGGGAAGAACCCCGCGGATCTCATAAAGCGCTAATAAGCCCAGTGCGGTCAGAAAAAGACCGCCGATTACGGCTGCAAATAAAACTGCTGCTTGTTGTGAACGTTCGGTTTTATCGCTATCAATCATGGTGGTTGCCTCTTTATCTCTCTAGAGTGAGCATCTTCTGACGCAGGATTTGCAATGTGCGTCGGAGCAGCCGGGAGACGTGCATTTGCGAAATATCCAGCTCGGCGGCGATCTCGGTCTGAGTCAGCCCTCTAAAAAACCGGAGATATAAGATTTTTTGCTCTTGCGGAGTGAGATCCTTAAGTGCTGCGGCTAGACTTGCTCGATCCTCAAAACTGGCAAGGTATTTATCATTCTCCCCAATGTATTCGAGGAGCGAGAAATTCTCTCCTGAATCTGAAGACAGGTCTCCATTGAGCGAAATGAAATTATAGGCTTCGCTAGTTTCCATAGCCTCAATTACATCTTCAGGAGAAACTCCAACTTTAGCGGCAATCTCTTTGATCGTCGGAGTGCGTCTGAGTTCTTGTGTTAAATTGCTAATTCTCTGATTTATCTGAAGATTGAGCTCTTGGAGCCTTCTCGGCACTCTGATGGCCCAACCCTTATCGCGAAAATAGCGTTTGAGTTCGCCCACAATTGTCGGGGTAGCGTAAGTTGTGAACTCAACGGCTCTTTCAATATCAAACCTATCGATTGCTTTTATCAAGCCGATCGTTCCCACCTGGATAAGATCTTCTAAGGGCTCTCCTCGACTCTTGAAGCGCCTAGCCAAATACTCCACCAAGTTGATATACATCTTGACCAGTTCGTCTCGAATCTCGGGGTCGCGATCCTCTCGATAATGAACGAAAAGATCGTGGGTTTTGACCCTATCCCAGATAAGCGACTTGCTTTGCCCTTTTTGAGGCAATCGATCTTCCCCCTATAAGTATTTAACCATGCTGATTGTCAGATCTTTACCGTCTTGATCGATCTGCATTTCATCGACGACCGCGTCTAAAATAAAATTGCCAAAATTCTCTTTTTGGTCATCTTTGCCCAAAGCCGATTCGGTGGAGCCTGAGAAGTTCATTACCAGGCGCTCTGTCTGCATATCAAAAACTGCCTTCAGAGAACTGCTCACCTTGCGACGCATCGCAATTATATATGCCTCTTCAACCGCGATTTTCAAGTCGTCGACTGCGTCAAGATCGAAGTTCATCCTCGATGCCACGCCTGAGACCATCAACCTCAGCAGACGCGCAAACTCTTTCTTTATCGGCAATTCAACCGATATTATTCCCTCAGTTTCACCCAAGATTTTCTTCCTCGCAAAAACGTTTTTCCATATCTCTCTTCTTCATCTCTTACTTCTTGCTTTTCAGCAAAGCGCCGAACGCTGTCTTGAAGCCCGATAAGAGCCCGCTCACTTTCGTTGCCGGTGCCGAAAAAGCGCGATGCACAAGAGTGCTGGTATTTTGCACTTTGGCACGAACATCATTAAGAGAAGTGACAATGTCCTCAACCCGGTCTATTTCAGAATTTACCCCATCGAGCGTTAGTTGAAGCTTTGTTAATACCGCGGGAACCTCTTTGTTGATGTTTTTTAGAAGATCGTCCAGCGTGCGAAGGGTGCGATTCATTTGCAATAAAACGTAGATGATAAAGCCTATCAAAAGCAAAAGACCGAGCGTTAATGCGGCTTGCAACATTAAATACAAACTCACCACGCGCCTCCTGTTTAAAATCCTTTTTTAGCGGTTGAAGTTTAACACAGCAAACTAACGATTGCCATGCCAGCGCCCGTCGTGATCGTGAAATATTACCCTTAGTCTACTTGGAATTTTTCTTCGGTTTATTCTTCTTGCCCTTGTCGTTCTTCCCGAAATAGTCGTCAATCGCCAAATGCAAAGCATCTGCCGCCAGATTAGAGCAATGCATCTTTTGGGGAGGCAGGCCATCAAGAGCATCGGCCACTACTTTATTTGAGATCGCTAGAGCTTCTTCGATAGACTTTCCTTTTACCAGCTCAGTAATCATGCTTGAGGTCGCCACGGCCGCGCCGCAACCAAAGGTCTTGAATTTCACATCGTCGATCTTTCCGTCATCTATTTTGACGGTTAATTTCATGACGTCGCCGCAGACCGGATTTCCAACCTGTCCGACTCCATCAGCGTTTTCTATTTCACCCACATTTCGCGGATTACTAAAATGGTCCATTACTTTTTCACTATACATTTAGTCTCCTCCTCCACTAAAACGAAGTAACAATTAAATTCTGTGATCATTTTCTGCGGTTGCACCCATAAACATCTCGGGCGTAGCTTCCGCGCCAAATGGTGATATCCGTCTAACCTTTTCGATAACCGTCGGCAACGCTCGCATTAACTCATCAACTTCAGTTTCTGTTGTGTAACGTCCCATCGTCACTCTCAATGACCCATGCGCTTCCACCGCCGAATGCCCCATCGCCGTAATCACATGCGACGGCTCAAGAGATTT
>JAUVQD010000092.1 GCA_030598355.1 Actinomycetes bacterium | reverse complement strand
TTGCTCGACCAGACCTTTAAGCAGCTCAGCCAGATCCATATTCGGGTTTGCTTTAATAAAATCGCGGACGCGTTCTTGCCCGAATTGTTTGTGATCGCCCTCTACTCTGGCCTCATTTAGGCCATCGGAATGTACTATCAACTTATCGCCCTCTTTGAGTTTAAGCTCGACACATGGATATTTCTGATCAGTACCAACTAGTCCGAGGGGCGTTCCGGTGGTCTCGATAAATCGGTCGCCATTTGTAAAATATGGGTACGGGTTTGCTGCGTTCACTAAACTTAAGACCGACGTAGCTTGGTCAAAGACTAGATATGTCAGAACTGTAAATCTCTCATCTTCTTGTCTGACCAGAGAATCATTAACGCTTGCCAACACCTTTGATGCCGGCATCCCGTTTGAGGCTCTGTCATGCAGAAGCGCTTTAACTCTTGCTGTCTCCGCGGCAACGTCAACACCATGCCCCTCCACATCGCCAATGAAAAACACCCACTGGCCTCGGTCTATCTTAAAAAAATCGAAGAAGTCCCCACCAACTGTGGCTCTCTTGGTGGCGGATTGATAGACGTACTCAACTTCCAGCCCATCAATCTTCGGGGTTTCCTTTGGCACTAAACTTTTCTGCAGTGTCTCGGCGATTAGTGACTCTTCATTAAAAGCGGTTTCCAATTGTTGAGACTCGTCGCTGATTCTTTTAGACAGTGGTCGAAAGATAAATAATGCCTCGAACATCAAGGTGAGCAATATCGTCGTGATTGCTCCTGCCAAGACAATTTGAAGTGAAGCAATTGTGCGCTCACTCTCAGCTTGATACCCTTCTACCGCCATATCTAAAGATTGAAGTAATCGGCTGGATGACGCCCCGATGAGCGATTCCAGTTTTTTATCTTTCAGCGTCAACTGAGAATCGTTCGTATCGGCAAGTTCTTTAGCTGTCATAAGATAGTCTAGGACTTGCTTATTCAGGTTTATGGGTTGTCCAAAATAGATCTTTTTTATATTTGCCGATGGCTTAGGCAAGCCCTCTTTAAGATCCCCGGTTGTTAAACCTGTGTGCGCTGTAGCCATTCGCGACATCGCTTTTCGCAGCGCGACCCGCAACTCATCGCGCTTATCGGAGTTATCTGCTACTACCAAGCGTAGTGAAAATAAGGCGATTCTCTGTGACAACATCCTTTGGCGTCCGCTGACATTGACGGCTGCCGCCCTGGTTCCTTCCGTGCTGATAATGGCACGCAAGAGAAGAAAAGACAGCACGCTCAGGACAGCCACAATCGACAGGGCCAGAATATAGTTTCTAGTAATGCTCTTTACTGATACTTGTTTCAAAACCTTTGCCTTTTTCTAAACACCTTGACCCATATGTTTCCATTCTTCTCTTTTCTTGTCGAGGTTGGCCAGTCAAATTGCTATTAGATGTGTTTGACATGATAAATTCTCGGGGAAAAATGAACCTTAAGTTGCCGACCGGGCTTAATGCCCTAAACGACTGGATGAGATATGAAAAAGATGGTTTTCACATTAACGATATCTACCGTTATCATCGCGCTTTTTATTCTTACCGGGTGCCAAGATAATGAAAAAAAAGAGGCAGACTCAGACATAAAAAGCGATAGCACTTCCGCTAAAATCATTGATTTCACCTATATGCCCGCCAAGATCACTATCCCAAAAGATGGAAAAATTACGTGGGTAAATAAAGATTCAGCCGTCCACACCGTGACGGAAGACGCTGAAGATTTTGACAGCGGTGATATAGATGAGGGCCAAAAGTTCTCCAAAAAGTTTCCAGAGATAGGCACTATCAAATACTTCTGTACGATCCACCCATACATGAAGGGTACTATAGTGGTAAAGTGAGCTAGCCTATGGATCAGTCAACTTTCGTAGGGCTTAGAATCGCTCATGGCCTCTACAACTTTGTGATCATGCTCCTTTTTATATATCAGGCCTCACTCGGTTTGAAGATCAGAAAGCGCAGAAAGGCGGGGCAGATGCCTGCCTACCTCACCCAGAAACATAGAATAAACGGCCCGATATTCGCATTGCTAGCGGTTTTTGGCTATGCCGCTGGTTTGACTATCACCCTTCTCGATACAGGTCAAATTGTGGTCTTTGCCCGCCACTATTACATCGGTACTATCCTCATATTAGCGATTGCGACAACTTTCATTATCTCGCGAAGAATTAATGGCAACCCGGCTTGGCGCACACGTCATTTCTGGCTTGGGCTTTTTATTATAGCGATCTATATATTACAAATCGTGCTCGGTATAGGAGTATTCACTTCCTTTAGACCCGTGTGAAACTTCCTGTGTGCAGGCGTTACTTGCGTTTAGATTTGCTTGTCGCGCGGGCAACCTCAATAGATTTTTTTGCCCAATCGTGAAGCTGATCCTGATCTTCCAAAATATCGGCGGGCACTGAAAAATACGGCATTGGTCGGTATCGTAGGCTACCCGCTTTTTCATAGATTTCGCGATTCGAATCATCGACCTTAAAATAGAGAGCGGGCTCCTTTGATACTAAGGCGAACATAATTTGATCCTCGAAAATACCATGGCCCCCGAACATAGCTTTATTTGTCACATTTCCTACAGGCTCCAACAGATCCATAACCCAATCGATATAATTCTGATCAACGCCCATCTAAATCCCCCTTTTTTTGCGATAATAGCAGATTGATTGAAAAGCCTTCACTCAATAGTATTTGCCGCATGCGTTTGGTTTATAATGGGTGCCGAGAAAAGCGTGTACCTGAGGAGGAAAACGTTGAGTAAAAAATTGTTGGCACTGATGATCTTAGGCGCTCTGGTTTTGGCCGGATGCAACCAGAACGCAAGTGAGAAAAAAGGCAGCATAGAATATAAGAACGACAAAAGCGAAGGCTCGGCCGAGGTAGGTGAAAACGTTAAGCTGCCAGATGATTTTCCCGAAGATGTTCCAGTTTATAAGAACGCGAAAATTAAGGGCACGAATATAAGCAAGATGGATAATGGCGAGCTCATGGTGATTACGATGCAAACAGACGACAATCTACAAGATATCGGAAAGTTTTATAAGGATGAACTTGTTAAAAATGGCTTCGGTATAGAAAACGAATTCGAAACTGATAAAAGTGTAACTTTAACTAGCAGAAAAGGGAGCACAACGGTGGTTGTATCCGCCATCACTCAGAACGGAAAAACCACCATTGGTACCAATGTCACTATTAAGAAAGAGCAATAGACCACACTGGTATTTTTAGAACTAGTTGAAAATAAGGCGCTCCCGAAAAGAGCGCCTTATTTAAATTGCTTTCACTAGCTGTTACAACATTCTCTTGCCGGCTTCCCTGAACCACAGTTACAAGGCGCGCAACATTCACTAGCATTTTTGCCAGACCCGCATTCACATGATTGGTCACCCATCAATCACACCCCCTCCTATATAACTATTCTTCCCCCTTTTCCCCCGTTTATCACCTTGAGTCAATCCGAAAAAGCCGATCGCCAAATAATTCACAAAGCGGTTCTTGACATCTCCTGCCGGTTGCTTTATTTATTCAGTAATGATAATTGGCTATAGGTTTGTAGCGATACTCTTTGGCCTAGCGGTCTGGGCAACAGCTTTTGCAGTCGCTGTCCTAATCTTCCCCATTAGAAAAGCAGACAGAGTTTTCTTTGAGTTGTACAGGTAATCCTATTTTTGGAGGTCATATGAAAAGGCTTTTTGTGCTTGGCTTAACTATCAGCCTACTTCTAATCTCGATTCCCTTCGCTATGGCTGCCCCTTGCGCGGGAGCCTGCGGCGATGAAGCAACTTGCGGTGGCACCGCCTGCGGGGACAATGAATGCCCTTGCGATACCGGTGGGACGTGTGTGTGCATCGATAATGAGTGCGGATGTCCGACTCCCTGTAACGATGAGAAGGGTTGTTCGGGAGATTGTCCTACAAAAGACACATGCAGACCGGCAAAAACCGCCAGCGCTGATATAGCAGATCCGGATGGACAAGACGACGGAACGGTGGATATGGAAGATCAAACAAACCAAGATGCCGAGGCCGACAACGAAGCAATGATGGAAGCTGAAGAAGATGAGGGTTCGGCCAAGAAAGTCAGCGACGTTGAAGGAACAGACGCTGAAGAAGAAACCGGATCATCAACTCTTCTTTACGCCGGCATAGCAATATTCGGTGGAGGAGCGCTTCTTGGCGGTTTTATTTTATTTGGGGGCAAGAAAAAAGAGGAAGGCGAGAGCTAAAACACCCTCTTAATACGGCGTCGACTATAAGCGAATTAACCAACTCCTGAGTAAAATCGGGAGTTGGCTTTTTAAAAGCTCAGAACTATTGACTTGACTCATATTTTGATATTGCATGTAAGCAAGCTTTTGAGTAGCAGACGAGAGGAGCTTTACATGGCGGAAAAAGCTATCAGTGTTTCGGATATCAGTTTCTCTTATGGAAATCTGTTGGCTGTCGACAATATTAGTTTTGATGTCGCTCCGGGAGAGACTTTGGGTTTTCTGGGGCCAAACGGGGCCGGAAAATCAACTACAATAAAAATGCTCACGGGCCAGCTAACACCGGAGGCCGGGACCATTTCTATCCTGGGACGAGATATTGTTTAGAACAGAGCGGATGTGCAGGGCGACATTGGGGTCTGTTTTGAGGAAAAAAACCTCTATTTGAACATGTCTGCTCGCGAAAACCTCCAGTTCTACTCAGGGCTTTTCGGCATTAAAGACCTGGACATTCAGGATCTTTTGGCTAAAGTGGGGCTCGCAGATCGCATTGATGACCGGGCAAAAGACTTTTCCAAGGGCATGCGCCAGCGACTTATGGTCGCACGAAGTCTCGTGAACTCGCCCAAAGTGCTTTTTCTGGATGAACCAACCGATGGCCTCGACCCGGTTTCTGCGCAAACAATTAGAAAATTGATTGTCGAGCAAGCAAAAAAAGGGACAGCTGTTTTGCTGACGACGCATGACATGGAGGAAGCCGACAAGTTGTCGGATCGTGTCGCCTTTATCAACGATGGAAAAATCGAGGTCATAGATACGCCTGAGAACCTGAAGCTTGAGTACGGCAAACGAGAAGTTAAAGTCCGGATTCGCGCGAAAGACGGAGTGCAGGAAGAAACAATCTCTTTTGACGAAAAGGAAGCCGGCGACCGCCTAAAATCCGCGATAACATCGAAAAACTTGATGACTATCCATACCGAGGAGGCGACACTCGAAAACATCTTTATAAAGCTTACCGGAAGGGGGCTTGAGGGATGAGCAAAAGAGATTCGCACGCCGGAATCATTTGGACAATCTTTAATAAGGATTTAAAAGCATTTAGTCGAGATAAGTTCTTTATGCTAATAACCGGCCTAGGGATCTTCTTTTACGTCTTGATTTACTGGCTCCTGCCCACTACCGTCAACGAAACCATAACTGTTGGTATCCACCAGACAGGGATGGAAAAGATATTTAAAGAATTTGAAAAATCGGAAGATGAGGGTATTGATTTTAAACTTTTCAGCACCTCTAAAGGTCTGAAGAAAGCCTTAGGACTAACAAGCAAGCCACCGAAGGAAGAGCTACAAATCGGTCTTGATTTCCCGAAAGATTTTCTGACCGATGTCGCCACGGGTAAGAAAACAACCGTCGATGTTTTTGTTGATTCTTCTATCCCTAAGGAAATCCGCGGCACCATGTCAAGCCTGGTAAAAGAGATGGCTTACGCGCTCGCGGGTCAAGAACTGCCCGTGACTGAGCCTGACGAAAAGACAATCGTTTTGGGTCAAGATCGGGCCGGAAACCAAATCTCCATTCAAGACAAAATGAAACCGCTCTACGCTTTTTTTGTCTTGATCATGGAAACATTCGCTCTCGCTACCTTAATAGCTGGTGAGATACAGAGTAAAACCGTGACCGCGATTCTTGTCACCCCGGCCAGAATATTTGATTTCCTGGCCGCCAAGGGAATTGTGGGAACAGTTGTAGCTTTTTCAGAGGTGACCCTGCTAATGCTTTTGATTCGTTCTTTCGGCAACAGCCCGCTAATTTTAACAGTTATATTGCTTTTGGGTGCCGTACTAGTTACCGGTCTTGGTTTTATAGCCGGGGCTTCCGGCAAGGATTTTATCGGCATTCTATTTTACAGCATGCTTTTTATGATTCCCTTGATGATTCCCCCTATAGCCTTGTTTTTCCCTGGTAGCGCTTCGTTCTGGGTGAAGCTTATTCCGTCATACGGATTAGTCC
>JAUVQD010000019.1 GCA_030598355.1 Actinomycetes bacterium | reverse complement strand
TTGTCGATATATCCTGGTTTAAGGAGAACAAACATAAGATATCGGGTTTTGTCGGTCGAGCGGCTGACGTAATTTCAACCGCGAAAAAATACGAACGAGCTATTGAGGTTGCGTTAGGAATTGATATTAACGCCTTAGTTATAGCTGACCCCGATGAAGCTAAAGCGGTTTATCAAAAAATTGAAGACTCAAGCGAACAGCCGTTAAGATTGATGACTAGTGGCCAGCCCTCAAAGCTGCAGGAGGCGCGACCGGGATTAACTAGAGCCTTAGATGTCGTGGATGTTCCTGAATCCTCCCGAAAGGCAATCTTAGGCCTTCTATCGAATGTCTGGATCACCGATGATATGTCAAGCTTTCTGTCGGCCGGTAGTGAAGTGCCGGAAAACAGTGTGGTCGTTGATTTAAAAGGCGGCTACTATGACAGCCGAGGGTTAATAGCAAAACAACCAAAATCTACTGACTCCGTGGGTCCGCTAAGGACAAAGAGGGAGCATTCAGAGCTAGTTGCGAAAGAGAAAAGTATCAATCGCGACTTAAAGAAATTAGAAAAAGAGATCAGCGGCGTAAATGATGGACTAAAAGTACAAGAGGAACAAGCTGCTGAGATTGGCGTCACGATCCAAAAAGTTGAAGCCGCGGAGATGACGGTCTCCTTGAAGCTCAAAAGCTTGGAAAAAGAGATTTCGCGCTTGCAGAGCGAGCATGCGGATATGAGCGGTCGATTTCAGGAAAAGCAGAAACACCAAAAAGATACGAAGACCAAACTATCAGAATTGCGGGATGTGCGAGAAGCAAAATCACTGGAAATTGCGGAATATGATAGCGAACTTTTGCAAAGAAAAGAATCGTTGGACCAAAAAAGAGACAAAGAGCAAAGCGTCCACACGCGTTTGTCCGAGACCAAAGTGTTAATGGCTTCTCTGACCGAGCGCCAGACACATATGAAGAGTCGCTTAATAAATGTGGGTGACAGTATCGATCAGTTGAGGAAGCGACTCGCGCATGAGAAAAGGATCGCGGCGGCAACAGAGGAGCTAAGGTTGAGGATTCAGCCAGTTCACGACCTTTATACCGAGCTGAGACTGAGCGCCGAAAATTGGGCGAAGAAACTTGAGGTAATTGCCGAGACCGAGCAAGCAGAAGGCGTATCAATGAGGAAGGACCTTCGAGCGCTCCACCAGAAGTTACGCGATATTACAGATGACCATAGTTCGCTTCAGCAGGAAATCAAGGTCAAAGATGTTGAAAAAGCACAGGTTGAGACGGAGGTCGGCCAAATAACAAAACACATTGTTGAGGATTTAGAGATGGCGCTAGAGACAGCGTTAGCGCAAAAGGATGATGGTGTGAATTCCGAAGAGTGGCGACTTAAGGAAGAGAAGCTGAAAGAAGAAATTGACAGGATCGGGCCTGTTAATCAGATCGCGGCTGAGCAATTCGGAAAAATCGAAGAGCGCCAGGTATTCTTAACGAAGCAAATAGAAGATTTGGTTAGAAGTCAAAAAGCCTTACATAAAGTGATAACGGTTATCGATAAGAAGATGCAGGCGAGATTCCAAATTACTTTTGACGAAGTTAACGCCAATTTTAATAAAGTATTCGGGCAGCTTTTTGCCGGTGGATCGGCAGAGCTTGTGTTTGTCGACGGCGAGCAGGAAAAAGATGAACAAGGTATTGATATTGTGGCTCAACCATACGGAAAACGTGTTCAGTCGTTAAATCTTCTTTCTGGCGGGGAAAAATCACTTGTGGGCCTAGCTTTTCTTTTTGCTCTTCATCACACAAGGCCGAGTCCTTTCTATATCCTTGATGAAGTTGAAGCCGCGCTTGACGATGCAAATCTGGGCCGGTTTGTGAAGCTTCTGGCCGGGCTAAAGGAACGGACTCAATTCTTAATAATTACTCACCAGCGCCGCACAATGGAAGCGGCGGATTGTGTTTTCGGGGTAACAATGCAGGCTGACGGAGTTTCGAAAGTGATTTCCCAGAAGCTATTAATGGAAGAAACTATTGATGAACAACAAACAGAAGCAGAGCTGGTGGCGGCAACTATCGGGGAGCCTGAGCAAGTCTCGAGCTAGTCTTAGTTACCAAATAAAATCAGTTTTTAGTGGTGAACGTCTCACCGATGACGATTGGGACACGCTTGAAGAGATTTTGATAAGCGCTGACCTTGGGGTTCAAACAACTATCGACATCGTCAGCCACCTCCGCGCGAAGGTGGTAGAGAAAAAGATATTTGACACGAGCGAGCTGACGCTGCTGTTGAGAGATGAGCTGGCTTCCCAAATGCTCGAAACAGCCACCCTTTTAGATATTCGAAATCTCGAACCCCAGACGTTGGTTCTAGTCGTTGGAGTCAATGGCACAGGAAAGACCACAACCATTGGCAAGCTTGCTAAAGTCCTAAAAGAGCGTTTTGAGTTGGTTACGCTCGTGGCGGCTGATACTTTTCGGGCTGCCGCAATCGAGCAACTTATGACGTGGGCCGAAAGGAATGGTACTGAGTTTATCAAGCATGAGCGTGGTTCAGATCCGGCCGCCGTCGTCTATGACGCTGTCCAATCAATGAGGGCAGGTCGTTGTGAGGTGGCTGTCGTTGATACTGCTGGACGGCTGCAAACCTATGTGAACCTTATGGAGGAACTAAAGAAAATCAAAAGAGTGGCTATCAGGGAGGCAGGCGACAAGATATCAGTAGTTACCTTGCTGGTGATGGATGCGACTACAGGGCAGAACGGGATATCGCAAGCCAAGCTGTTCGACGAAGCCCTTAAGCTTGACGGGATAATCTTGACCAAGGTCGACGGCACAGCTAAAGGTGGAATTGTCGTAGCCGTCCAACGTGAGCTCGGCATTCCGGTTGTCGGGTTAGGTAATGGTGAGCAGGTTGATGACCTCATGCCTTTTTCTCCAAAAGACTTTGCAGAGGCTTTGATTGACGTGAGCGGAGCTCAATCTGAGTCATAACGGCGTTTACTTGGACGCCGTCTGTAATATTGGTACAATTCAAAAGTGAACTATTTGGCGCTTGATTTCTTTGCTTGCGATACTGTTGATGTCGCTCGGAGTTTGCTTGGCAAAACATTAATCAGAAAGCTGGGCAACGAAAGCATAAGGTGCAGAATTGTCGAGACCGAAGCTTACCGTGGGGAAAATGATCCAGCTAGCCACGCGGCTCGTGGTCAAACCAAGAGGAACAGCGTCATGTTCGGTTCACCTGGTCACGCTTATGTATATTTTAACTATGGCATGCACCATCTCTTAAATGTTGTGACAGAGGTTGTCGGAGTCGCTGGAGCCGTTTTAATAAGAGCAGTCGAGCCACTCGATAGTCTTGGATTGATGCGAGGCAATAGGGGCATTGACGATATTCACCAATTGGCCAGTGGCCCGGCTAAATTGACGCAAGCGCTGGCGATCAATATGGGCTTTAATGGGAAAGCACTAAATACTCCGATTTTGGGATTGCTGGATGATGGAGATGCGAAGTTTCATGTTTTAAGCTCGGAGCGGGTAGGTATTTCAGCAGGACAAGAGAAAAAGTGGCGTTTTTTTATCAAGGGTAATCAGTTTGTAAGCGGACAATATATCAAGGAGAAGCATTGAAATTAAAAGATATCTATGAGTTGGCGATTAAGGTGGGAAAAGAAGCCGATCCGCGAGATCAAGACATGATAGAGGGGCAGCTAGCGAAAGCCGCGGAGGCTTTTAAGAAGTTAAGCGATTCCGAGAAAGAACTTTTTGACGAGGAGAAGCTGCAAAACCCGTATTCCGACACGCGCATTTTAGTGGGCGATCCGGATAAGGAAATAAATAGCCTTATGGCCGGCATTGATATTGAGACACCCGAGGTGCTTTTGGCAGATAGATTGCGAGAGCGCGGTCAGCAGATAGATATGATCTTGGCTCATCATCCCGAGGGCGCGGCTTTGGCGTCTCTTCATGAGGTCATGGGGTTGCAGGCAGACCTTTGGAATCAACATGGCGTTCCGATCAACATGGGCGACGCTCTTATAGACCCTCGATCTAAAGAGGTACAGCGGGCGTTAAGTCCGGCTAATCACAATCGGGCAGTGGGTGCCGCCGCCGCGCTTGATTTGCCGCTGATGTGTGTACATACGCCGGCAGACAACTTAGTTTCAAACTTTCTGCAAAGCGCGTTTGACGATGATCCGCCGATATTTCTTGACGATGTAGTTAAGAGGTTGAAGGCAGTTCCTGAATACGCGGAGGCAACGCGAATAAACGCTGGTCCGAGGATAATTGTTGGAGCCGGGAATAAGCGTGCCGGAAAAGTCATGATCTTGATGACCGGCGGTACCGGCGGTCCAGAGGAATCGATAGAACAACTTGCCAATGCGGGTGTCGGGACAGTAGTTGAAATGCATCTTAGTGAAAAGCTAAAGAAGAAGGCTGAAGCGCATCATTTGAACGTGATCATAGCGGGTCACATAGCTAGCGACAACATCGGCATGAATCTTCTACTTGATAAGCTGGAGAGTCACGGCGTTAAAACGTCAACTTGTTCAGGCCTTTTTCGAGTCAAGAGAAACTAGGCGCTCTCTATTATCTTCCGATCCATATCTGTATAGTCGAGCCGTTTTTAATTGTTTTACCTGCGCCCGGCTTCTGCGAAACAACAACACCGATCTGATCTTTGGTGTTTGCGTTTACTTTGTGGTCTTCAACGGCTAAGCCCGCGTCTTTCAGATAAGCTATGGCCTGGGCTTTTGGCAGACCGATAACGCCCGGAACTCTGAGTGTCGGAGTCCTTCCCGTGCTAACCTCGATATCAACGGTTGAACCACTGGGGACCTCAGCTCCCTCGGCTGGAGATTGGGAGACAACTTGATTCGCGGGTATTCCGCTCCCATCTATTTCAATAACGTTTGCCGTTAAGCTAGATGACGCAAGGGCGATCTTGGCCTCGTCAACTGTTTTGCCAATGACCGCCGGAACTCCGATATTTGGAGGTGCTGTGTGCCTGAAACATATCCGTTTTGGTCCGGCAGTTTTCGCGAACGTTGCCCATTTGGGATCAGGACAGAATTGATTGGCCGCGTATCCAGGCATATCGGCGCAGACCCTAACGCCCATCAAACCTTTGGTTGGTTTTTCAAAATCAGTCGGACGTGTCGCGCTTAAGGCTCCCGACATATATTTTCGCCAGATATCCGCCGGGAAAGAACCCCCTTGAACTGTGATGCCGTGAACATTCGTCATCCACCGGTTTGAATCGCGATAGCCAACCCAAACAGCGGTAGACAAATCAGGCGTATACCCAACAAACCAAGCATCACCATAATGTTCTGCCGTACCGGTTTTGCCGGCAGCCGGCCTACCGATGCTCGCGCGTCGGCCAGTGCCATATCTCATTACGTCTTTTAGCGTATCTGTAACCAAATAAGAAACGGCTGGATCAAGCGTTGGTTCCGATTCTGTCAGATTTTCTCTTATTATATTGCCTGAGGCATCAGTAACCTTTGTAATCGCAATCGGTTTGGCATGAGTTCCATTGTTTGCGAAAGTACTGTAGGCGGTGGCCATGTCTAGAGCAGAAACACCGTGGCCTAATCCGCCTAGGGCAATTGCCGGGAGCGCTTCTACGGGTGAGTCAACACCCATCTTCTTTGAGAGTTCAGCCACCTTGTCTGCGCCAACGTCCATGATCAATCGCGCGAAAACTGCGTTGATGGAAAAAACAGTAGCATCGTGGAGCGTTGTCATGCCTCGACCACTGCCTCCCGAAGAGTTATTCACGACCCAGTTCTTACCAGGTAATTTAATGACAGCGGGACTGGATTGATAAGTTTGACTTATGCTCATTCCATCGGCAAGCGCCGCCGCCAATACAAATGGCTTAAAGGACGACCCGGGTTGACGAAATCCTTGCGAAGCCAGATTCAGTTTTTGTGTTTTCCAATCTTTCCCCCCGACCATTGCTCTTATGTAGCCTGTTTTTGGTTCGATCGACACAAGTGAGCCCACGGGGTCATCTTCTCTATTTAAGGTAGACCAGACCGCGTCATACGCGTGTCGTTGTTTCTTCGGATCGATAGTGGTGTGAATTCTAAGGCCGCCCTTGAATAGAGTGTTTGCTCGCTCGGAAACTGTTGAGCCCAACTTGGGATCTTCCAGCATTTGTTGTTTTACAAACTCAACAAAATAGGGGAATGGATAATCTTGCGATTTCAATGGCTTTAATTCAATCGGTGCTTCCATGGCTGAAGAGGCTTCCTCAGAGGAAATTGTCTTTTGTTTAAGCATGTTTTTGAGAACCAGATTCCGACGTCGCTTAGCTAGCTCTAAGTTGACATAGGGTGAATAGTTGTTTGGTGAACGAATGACCCCCGCCATTAGCGCGGCTTCCGCGAGATCTAAATCCTCAGAGCTCTTCCCGAAAAATGTTTGAGCGGCTGTTTCAGCACCATAAGCTGATTGTCCAAAATAGATAGTATTTAGATAACCTTCAAGAATTTCTTTCTTCGTAAATTTTCTTTCAACCTGAAAAGCCAGGGCCGCCTCACGCACTTTTCTCTCAAACGTTTTCTCAGGGCTAATCAGGGTGTTCTTCACATATTGCTGGGTCAAAGTACTTCCACCCTCCACAATTTTGCCCTGGCGAACATCGACAAGAAGCGCTCTTGCGATTGCTTTCCAGTCTACGCCCTCATGCTTAAAGAAACGTTTGTCCTCAATAGCGACAACGGCCTTTTGCAGGTGGGGTGAGATCTTAGCCAAAGGAACTAAAATACGGTTTTGTTCAACATACAGGTCTGTGATGAGCTCGCCGTTGGCATCGTAAACTTTAGTTGTTTGCGCTTTAGAAAAAAGCTTCTGATCTTTAAGGTTTGGCAGCTCGAATGTGGCCCTGGCGACAAAAGTAAACGCGCCAAAAAACAATACAAGTGCAAAAGCCGAGGGGACCGTCATCGCTAGGATAACGATAAGTAGTCGTCGTCGTTTTCTTCCGGCCTTAGCTTTTCTACGTTTTATTGAAGACATTTTTGCATATTTTAGTTTAATTGATGCTGTACCAACTTTGCCGGTCGAATCAGCATATCATTTAGTCTAAAACACTAGTTACTCAGAGCGCTGATGTCAAGGCACGACGCCTATACTAAAGGCCCTTATGTTATTCTGTAAGACATTGTGAATGCCAAAGATCAAATCGATATTTTATCTGCGGGCGTGGCGGAAATCTTGCCGGCCGAAGGTCTTAAGAAAAAGATATTAGAAGCAGAAAAGAGGAAAAGGCCCTTGATCGTCAAGTTAGGGGTTGATCCGACTGCGCCTGATTTGCACCTTGGGCATGCTGTTCCCTTGCGCAAGTTACGTCAATTTCAAGATCTCGGCCACAAGGCCGTACTGATAATCGGGGACTTCACAGCTCGGGTTGGCGATCCTTCAGGGAGATCGGTTACCAGGCCCGCGCTCACAACTGACCAGGTGAAAGCCAACGCTAAAACTTATACCGATCAAGCATTTAAAATACTCGATGACGACCCCGGCAAGCTCGAGATTAAATACAACAGCGCTTGGTTGGCGTCTCTTGATTTTGCCAAGCTACTCGAGCTTACGTCTAGATTTACGGTCGCGGGTTTATTGGTCAGAGATGATTTTATGAAAAGATATAAAAGCGAGCAAATGATTGGATTACACGAGTTTCTCTATCCGGTCATGCAGGCATATGATTCTGTCGAGATCGAAGCCGACATTGAATTGGGCGGAACCGATCAAAAATTCAATTTACTCGCGGGTCGGCAACTGCAAGAGAAGTACGAGCTTGAACCTCAAGTGGCCTTGACGTTGCCATTATTGGAGGGGACCGACGGCGCGAAAAAGATGAGCAAATCGTACGATAACCATATTGGTCTAACATTTGAGGCGGCTGATATGTTTGGCAAGGTAATGTCTATTCCTGACGAGGCCGCGGGTCAGGGCCGGTTTTCAATGATAACCAAATACTACCAATTGGCGCTCGGTTCGTTACCTGATGAAGTAGCGTCCTTAGGGGCCAAGCTTGAAAGCGGCGAACTTCACCCGAGAGACGCGAAAAGCCAACTCGCATGGCAGATTGTTGCCACTTACTTGGGCGAAAAATCGGCTGAGGACGCCAAAGCGGATTTCGAAGCCAGGTTTAAAGTAAAAGGCAAGGACGCGGCTCTTCAGATTGCCGACAAAATGAAATTATCAAAGGATCCCAGGAAGCCCGACGGAACAGCTTTCTTACCTCACGTGCTCAAAGAAGCCGGCCTTGTGTCATCGTCTAGTGAGGGTCGACGAGTGATAGAGCAGGGTGGTCTGCGCGTAGACGGCGAATTAGAAGGGAATCTCGAGGCCCGCTTAGGAAATGAATTTCTTATTGAAATAGGCAAGCGCAAGAAGAAGATAATTACGTTACCGTCCTAAGCTGCCTTTTTCTCATCCGGGGCCGCAAAGCGACGCCAGTCGTTTCCTAGCTGTATGAACCGGCGGTCGACGAGATTGTTTATTGTTCCAGTTTCAAATGAGCCGTCGGCCAACTTCTTACCGGCTGGGCGACCAGTCAGGATTTCAATACCTTCGTCAATATGATCAACTGCCCAAATATGCCACTGGCCCTGGCGGACTGCCTCTATGATATCCTCGCGTAGCATTAAGTGCTTGACGTTACGGCGTGGAATCAACACACCTTGATTGCCGGTGAATCCGACTGATGAACAGACGTCGAAAAATCCCTCTATTTTAGGGTTAACTCCGCCAATAGGTTGAACTTCGCCTTGTTGGTTTACGGAACCCGTAACCGCGATGCCCTGCTTGATCGGAGCATCCGATAGACTCGAGAGCAGGGCGTACACTTCGGCGCATGAAGCGCTGTCGCCCTCAATGATGCTATACGATTGCTCGAATCCGATTGAAGCTGACATCGCCAAGGGTTTATCGGTGGCAAACTTACCGGAAAGAAAGCCGGATAAGATCATAACAGCCTTATTGTAAATTTGGCCGCTCATTTTTGCCTCGCGTTCGATATTCATGACGCCTTCTTTACCGACGTATACTTTTGCGGTGATTCGCGACGGTTTGCCAAACATGTAGTCGCCCAAAGCGATAATCGCGATCCCGTTGATCTGGCCAACAGCTTCACCCTCGAAATCGATCATGAGCGTGCCGTCGGCTATGAGTTCTCTTATTTTCTCCTCGATCATATTCGATCTATAGATTCTTTCGTCGATTGCCTTTAAGACGTCGACATCGGAAACGAGGGCATCGCCTTTCTCGGAAGCCCAATAGCTCGCCTCGCTAATTAGATCCATGACGTCGAGAAAACGCGTAGACAATTTATTTTTGTCGTCAGCAAGACGGACGCCGTACTCTACTATTCTGGCCACGCCGCTGGGGTCAAAGTGCCTGAGCTGCTCTTCACGGCACCGCGCGCTTACCAGGCTGGCGTATTTGTCAGTGTGATCCGTTGATCGATCCATATCGATTTGAAAATCGGCTTTGACTTTAAAAAGCTTTCGAAAATCTTCATCGTGTTGAAGTAGCAGGTTATAGATATACCGGTTTCCGATCAGAACAATTTTGACGTCAACGGGCACAGGCTCGGGCTGTAGCGTAGCAACCGGGACGACCCTAAACTGGTCCCCGATGTTTTCAATTCTGGATTCCCTTGTCTTCAGCATTCTCTTCAAGGCATCATATGACATAAAATTTTGGAGCAGATCAAGCGCGTTGAGAATCAGGTATCCTCCATTTGCCTTATGAACTGATCCCGGCTTGATCATAGAGAAGTTTGTTGTCATTGTGCCCAACCTAGCCGTATATTCTAGACGACCGAAGAGATTATAATAAGTTGGATTAGTCTCAAAGATGACCGGCGCGCCCTTTGTCTTTTCACTAACAAAAACGTTTACTTTATATTTTTCAGACGGCACTTCTTTTTCTTCTATATCCATTCCAGGCAGACGAAGTTCGGGCGGGCGTTCATTCTCTTTGAACGACTCAGCGTTTTTGGTGATGTCAGCTTCGACCAATCCTAAGTACTTGGTGATCTTGTCGTACTTGGAATACGTGGCTTTGATTTCTTCAAGAAGGTGGCCCACTGCAAAGATAGTGATTTCCTCATCGAGTACCTTCATTCTTTGTTTGGTCTCTTTTTCTCGGCCCCTGATTTTGGTCATTTCTTTGTTTACGCCGGATTGCAAATCCTCGGTTTCTTTCTTTATTTCTTCTTTCTTATCATCTGGAAGTTGCTCATATTCTTCCTTCTTCATTAATCGTCCGTCGACTGCCGGGACCGTCACGAGCCCTGTAGTTGTCATTTCAATATTGAAACCACGCTTTCCGGCGGCTTCTCTCAAAACTGAGATATTGCTATCGCGCTCCGCCTGGAATTTATTGACGATATTGTCCTTGCGGTGTTCATATTCTTCGCTGTCAAAAGCTTTTGGAATTTCAGCTTTGCACGCCTCAACCAATTCATCCATATCTTTGGCGAATCCCCGGGCCGTACCGTTGACCATCTCAATAACAACTGGATTGTCGGAATCATCAAAATTGTAAACGTAACACCAATCAGACGGTGCCTTTTCTTCTGTCGCCAATTCTTGAACGTAACTTGTGATAGCTGAATGTTTGCCGGTGCCCGTCGGCCCGGCGGCGTAAATATTGAAGCCCTTGCCTTTATTCTTGAACCCGAAGTCAATGCTGTGTACTGCCCGGTCTTGACCGATGACTCCGATTAAAGGATCGAGTTCCTCTGTTGATTCAAACTTGAATTGGTCGGGATCACACCTCCATCGCAATTCGTCTTCATTAACTAGCCACTGCTCAAAGCCCATGTTGTCCTCCTTGCCGAATCTAAAACTACCCTTAAAGTTGGGTCGGGAAACTGTTTGCGGCCGGGCGTAGAAACAAAAATTGAGCGTGAAGCTTGGACGACTTGCCCTTGTTTTCTAATTGTGATAATCTCGATTTAGTCCCAAGTTGCTCTCGGTTCTTTTGCTTTTAGGCGGCTCGCCAGGGTTGCTTAGCAGAAAGACCAAAGGTTGCTTGGGGCTGCCCTTTAACAAGATCCAGACACCTAAAGTGTGACCGCTTCGAAGCCGAAAAATACTGGTATGGATAAACAATATCAGCGGCTTGGAGATATTCTCATAGCACAGGGATTAATAAACGCTGCTCAGCTGAAGGAAGTACTCAAACTTCAGAGAGAAAAAGGTCTAGCGCTCGGAAAAATGCTCACAAGAGAAAGAATTATTACAGAAGAAGCTTTGGCGCGCGCTTTGGCTTTTCAAAAAAACCTGGACCTTGTAGACCTGTCGGAATATGACATAAGCATGCATGCAGCGGCACTTGTAAACGAAGAAGTCGCCAGGAGATATAAGATTATTCCGATTGATTTTGACGAAGGCAAGCTTGTTGTAGCAGTCGCGAATCCTTTGGACGTTCATGCCATTGATAGTATGAAAATGATAACGGGGTACAGAATCGAAACT
>JAUVQD010000203.1 GCA_030598355.1 Actinomycetes bacterium | reverse complement strand
GGATATACAGAACTAGCGCCACAATCAGCGCAAACCTTAGTCATTCGGCCTTTTGGTTCTTTTGGACGCCCGCAGCCTCGCTTTTGCGAGGGCGGGCGACTTGTTCTCGCAGGCTTTTTCTTATCCAGTTCGTTACTTGACCAGGTAAACTGTATCGTGCTCACGAACGTGCTCATCTACTTTTAGACCGACTTCAGCTTCAGCTCCAGCCGTCTGGACGCTCTCGTGCTCTACCTGCATTGAATCTACAGTCTCGGTTAGATCAGTCGTGTGACCAAGAATGTGAATGGTGTCGCCAACAGATAATTGGCCGGAAAGCTTGATACCGGCAACGTTAGCCTTGTTGAAAAAGTGGGTCACTTTTCCTACTTCTACTTCAGCCATATTCGCCTCCATCCATGTGGCTCGTTTAGTTTTTAGATTAAATTATTTGCTTGGTTTAATCAACCGCTTACGCGGCCCGTCTCTTTTTTTCAATCATCTGTATCTCTGCCCTTGCGTCTCTTGCAAACGTTTGCGCAATAAGCGGCAGAGCCTCAGCCAGGGTTGGGTGAGCGTGAATCATAGATGATAGATCCTCAACAGTAAGTTTGAACTTTATGGCCATGGCCGCCTCATTGATAATGTCTCCGGCTTGATCAGCAACGATGCTCACGCCCAAGATGCGTCGTGTGTCTTCCTCGGCTGTCATCTTTATCAATCCCCTGGTATTGTGATCAATTCTCGCTCTGGGCACTAAATCAAAACTTAATGTCCGCGATACGGTGTTATGCCCACTCGACTGAGCTTGCTCTTCCAAGATTCCCACCTGGGCCATTTCCGGGCGAGTAAATACACAGAATGGAATTGCTTCGTAATCGATTTGGAGATGATCCTGAGCCAACGCATTTTCAGCGGCCATACGGCCCTCTTCTTTGGCCACGTTCTCAAACATTGGATCTCCGGTTACGTCGCCCGCTGCCCGCATATGAGGCACGCTGGTTACAAACTCATCATCAATGATGATGGCGCCTTGTGAATCAACTGCTACACCTACGATTTCCAAGCCCAGATCGTTTGTATTCGGCCAACGGCTACCGGCCAAAAATATCTCTTCCGCTGAATATGTATGTCTTGTCGCGCCAGTGCGTATCCTTACCTTTTTAGCGTCACGCTCTTCAAAGACCGCCTCGACAGTCGCGTGCGTTAAAATATTTATGCCGTCATCTTCGAAATACAATTGCGCCGCTTTAGCTACCTCGGGCTCGATCGATGTCATTATCTGCTGATGTCGCTGGGCTATCGTCACTTTTGTGCCAAAATTCCAAAACATCTGCGCAAATTCAAGCCCCAAAACACCGGCGCCCAAAACAATTAGAGATTTGGGTGGCCTTCTCGGAGGAGAAAAGCTTTCACTTGTTAGGTATTCCGTCTCTTCTATTCCTGATATTGGCGGAACAGAGGCCGAGGCACCTGTTGCTATCAGGAACTTCTCGCCTCTTATGGTCTTGCCATCCACATCTATCTCATGTGAACCAGTAAAGCGAGCTGACCCATGAAATATTTTGAGACCCCTCAAGACTTTCAGGGGCTCTTCATATTCTTGTTTTCTAAAAAGTTTGGCAACCTTCTCGGCCTCATCCACTGCGACTTGAAAGCTGGAATCGATCTGCTTCGAGCTCCCTTGCGCTCTCAATTTTTTTTGCTCTGCCAAATCAATAAGCTCACCATCTCGAAGAGAGCTTCTTGAAGGCACACAACTAATGTCGAGACAATTCCCGCCAATCTCGTCTTTTTCGACTAATGCTGTCTTAGCCCCAAGGGCTGCCGCACGCATAGCTGCTGCTGTACCTGCTGAACCACTACCTATTATGACTAGATCAAATTCTTCCATGCATTGGAGATACCCATTTTTTACTTATTTGCGTGGAGGTCTGCTAATAATTTGTTTATACTTCATAAGGAAACGGGGTGTGGCGCAGCTTGGTAGCGCACCGGGCTGGGGGTCCGGTGGTCGCAGGTTCAAATCCTGTCGCCCCGACAAGATCCACGCGCTACGCCTGGAACACAAGGGAACAAGCCGGGTTTTCAGGGGACATCAAGATCTATCTGGTCTTTAGATAGCGCGATTCTCAATGAAATACTCACAAACGACCGGCGCTCTGATATCCAGTATCTCTTCATCTATTTGCTCGCACCAATAGCCGCGATTACCGTCTGAGGTCGTCTGGCCGCCACGACTACATGCTTCGCACATATAACAACATCTAACAGCTTCTTCATTATTCATGTGCTGATTCTAACACACCCGAAACTCGCCCCAAAGAGGCGGATGATTACTCAGCAAACGTTTTAAAACTGAAGGAGAAAGGGCACTTTAAGAAGGAGAGCTGGAGGTGTGTTTTTAGATGAACGGACAAATGTTAAAAAGATTGGAGAAATTTTACGGACAACGCGTTTTCTTTTGGTACTGTTGATAATCAAAACTATTCTTACTTTGTAGGTAGCGTTCTTGAAATAGATAAAATCGCGACATCATCCGCTATCCTGCTACCCGTGTAGCTGAATACCCTTTCCAAAATGTCGGCTGGTATTTTCTTAATGTCTCTTTTCTTTAAGTCTTCCACAAAATCTATCAATCGGTCATCTCCGAAAAACCGCCGGCCTTCTCGAGCCTCAATTACGCCATCAGTGTAAAGAATCAAGACGTCTCCGATTTCAAGGTGAGTCTCTTCGACCACGTAGCCTAGCTCGGCCAAGACCCCGACAACTGGAGAGGTCGCTTTTAGAAAGAAGGATTTCCCGTTTTTCCTTTTAATAATCGACGGCGGATGTCCCGCATTGCAATAGGTTAGTTTACCTGAGCGTTTGTCCAGGATTCCCAACCACAAAGAAACAAAATCAAAAGCCGTTGTGCTCCTGATCACGATTTCGTTAGTCATCGATAAAGCTTTGGGAATCGAGTCATGCTCATAAATATAGGCCCTAACGGTATTCTTCACCAACGAAGTCAATGTGGCTGCCTCAAGGCCTTTTCCTGAAACATCACCAATAATGATACAAACCTTGTCATCGTCCACCTCAAACAGATCATAGAAGTCTCCGCCAACCTTGGCGACCTCTGTCGAAGAATGGTAGGCATGTCCAAAAGCCAACCCGCTAATCTGATCAGGTAATACCAGTAGGATTCCCTGAAGAGTGTCGGCGATGTTTCTTTGGTCAGCAAAAAGGCTCGCGTTTTCAAGAGATATAGCCAATTGACCGGCGATGGCTTCAGCGATATTGCGTTCTCGCTCGCTAATTCGCCTGAACACCGGAGCAAACATCTCCAGAACGCCCATTGTTTTGCCCTTATAGACAATTGGCACCGCTGCCAGGCAATCTAGTCTTAGCAATTTCTTGGAATCAGCGCAGATAAAGTTCCCGGTTTCTTCAGTTGGAGCATACGTCTCTTGGGTCTCTGCAGCCTGCCCCGCACATCCCTCTCCTTGCGCAACAACCGTTTTTGCCGCCAAAAACTCAG